>JARRQQ010000287.1:0-10607 GCA_037381725.1 Sedimentisphaerales bacterium | reverse complement strand
CACCAAGTTTCTCTCGATTGACCTGCAGGGCCCGCTTGAGGTTTTGTTCAGCTGCTCCATATATGCCGAGATCACGGTACATCAATCCTATTGACCGACGAATACGCGCCTCAATCAGAGGCGCAATCTGCAGTCTCTGCCCCAAGCTCTCCGATGCGGCGTCCAGAATATAGCTGACACTGACATCCTGACCCGTGAGTTTCTCCGGATCAACTGCCCCCAGAAGATCATAGGTGAAAAAGTCAGCCACAGCCTCCGCAATCTTCGCTTGCTGACTTGCCTCTTGTCGTGCTCTTGCCTCCTTCTCAAGTGCGGCCTCCGTTCTCTTCCTTTGCTTCTCCTCAGAATCTCTTGCCATTTTCATTTCTTGAAGAGCCTGGTCAGCTAATTTGCGCTGTGCTTCTTCTGCCGCTCTTGCGCGTTCGGCCTCGCGACGTTCCCTGGCCTGTCCTATGGCAAAATTCGTTGACACAATAATTCCGACTATGAGTACAGCCACGACCGCCGCAATACCAGTAACGAACGCTCGATGACGTCCAAGAACCTTCCTGAGGCGGTAGGTTGCAGATTCGGGGCCCGCGATCAATGGATTTCCATCCAAATAATTCTGAATGTCATGAGCACACTCAGAGGCCGACTGATATCGATGTGCCCGGTGCTTGCGCATGGCCTTAAGCGGAATCCATTCAAGCTCGTTGTGAAGGCGTTTGGTTAACGCCCGTACCTCCGTGCGTCGGCTCCTCGCCGCTTCCTTGGCATCTTCCCCAAGGCTCGACAGTCGTGTGCTTGGCTTCGGTGGATCCTCCTCCCGGATCACCCTCAGAATCTCATCAAAGGCCAGAGTGCAGAACGTCTTTCGGTCGAATGGAAGACTCCCAGTGAGTAGTTCGTAAAGCAAGACGCCCAGCGAGTAAATATCCGAACGCGTATCTACGTCCTGGCCAGTCATACCAGCCTGCTCCGGGCTCATGTACTCCGGCGTGCCAAAAAGCTGGCCTTGTTCCGTAAAAAGGGTGCGCTCAGTCAAAGGCTGACCAATAGCCTTTGCAACCCCGAAGTCAATGATCTTTGGTGTCGCCTGATCCTCTTGTAAGGAGACCAACACATTCGAAGGTTTGAGGTCTCGGTGGACGATGCCTTTTTGATGAGCATGCTGCAACGCATTGCAGACTTGTTTGGATAGTTCCAGCCGCTCGTCGATGCCGAGTTTTTCTCGATCACAGTATTCTGTGATGGGTAGGCCTTTGACCAGCTCCATGACAAAATATGGGCGTCCCGCCTCGGTTGTGCCTCCTTCAAATACACGGGCAATGTTTGGATGATCCAGCACAGCTAATGCCTGACGTTCAGCCTCAAACCGGGCAATCACCTGTTTGGAGTCCATACCTGGTTTGATGACCTTCAGAGCAACCTGACGTCTGAGAGGGTGCCTCTGTTCGGCCAAGTAGACTATCCCGAAACCCCCCTCGCCTAAAACACTGAGCAGTCTATAAGGCCCAATCTGGCTTCCAATAAGACCCTGATTGCCCGCCATACTGGCTGGAGCGAACTCATGATCCTCCGACTTATTGTTCTGGTGCTTTTTCATTGACCTGCAATTCGCACAAATCAGAGCAGCAGAGAAGTCATCGCCGGCCTTGCAAGAAGCGGAGAAAACAAGTTTCTCCACGGCTTTGCTCTTGCTTGTCCATCCGTGGACAGGCAGAACCACTTGCAAACAGCGTTTATAGTCAAATCGTCCCACAAGGAGAAAACGACGTCAAGGGGCAATTGAGAATTGTTATTATCGTCGACAGCGATTTCCTTTGCAAATCTGTGAAGAGAGAATGCTGCAGCTTCTTCACTGACACAGCCATTTATGCGCAGCGGGTCCAGGATTCAATAGGCTATTTGCCGAAGTTCCCTAATCCTTGTGATTAGAAGCTCTTACTTTAGTATTTCTAATTCTCCTTTTGATCTTTGCATTCTCTACAGTTATCGCAACTGTAGAATCATTTCACTTCGTTAGAATGGCGAAAACACACACCCCTAATGGTTCGTGAGTGATTTTCATCTGTTTGGAGGGAATCCCTGCATCATGACAGAGTCGTCGCATGTCGTCATCCGTACGATGGATCAGACACCAGTCTCCACACCATTCCATATAATTGCGACTGGGGTTGCTGGCGTGAAAATTGCCAATCACACACATACCTCCCACTTTGGTCCAACCCCACATCCGTCTCAACAGGAAAGTAGCCAGACGATCGTTCAAATAATCAAACAAGCCAGCGGACCATACCAAGTCATAGCGGCGGGAGGGTCTGATCCGGATTACATTTGCGGTTTCCCACCGGAAAGAGATTTCCTTTAAAGTATGTACTCTGTCCCGGGCATAGGCAATCGCCTTGGGCTCGATATCCACACAGTGGAAATGCGTCCCTTTCGCTAAATCTCCGGCCTGATCTACGGCATCCGTTACTTCACGACAGGGACCACAGGCAACGTCCAATACAGAACGTATTGAAGGCGTCCGGTGACAAAGGGAAGTATATATATCGACAAATACATCTTTCCGGTTCCTGACAGCCTGAGGTGCAGCCTGAGCGTGGAAGAGTTCATCCCAAAGCTTCCCTCTCCCTGGAGAATCATTTTTACAATCATAGATCCATTCGATAATCTGGAAATCACCGGCATAGCCAAACGGCTTCTCAATACACTGGCGTTGTATAAGACTCTGGGCCAATTCCGGAGCGCACAGCCGGATGCAATAGTGCATAAGTTCTTCACGATCTTCAGGACAACAACGGGACATCGCATTGATATAATCGAGTTTGCTCTGCAATTGTTCTGCAAACCGTTCAGAATCTTCCTCGGCGATATGTGGTAGATAATCGGCAAATTCGCGAATTTCCTGCTTGATAAGCTCTACCGCATCATGTGTGTTCTCGTGTATTGTTGTCATTATTCTACTCCTTTTAGCCCTATCCTTCGTGTAAGGGAATCTTCCCATTCAGCAGGTATTCGTTCGATAATTGTCCATCGGTTTCGATGAGGAATACCATCTTGGCACGGGTTTTCTGTTGTCCTTTGCTTTCATATCTTCCGGTCGACCTCTTTGCACATAGAAGCGACAAGAATGTGTATAGCTTGCGCAGATTTCAAGAAATCCATCACTTTTTCACTTTTTCTTTCACTAAAGCCACGTCATTAGTCCAAATTGATACACGCTGTACGTAAATAATTCGGAGAGCCTACTTCACACCAAGAGAGGGACCTTGAGTCACTCTTTAGATAATGGATCGCTGAAGCGAAGGAAATACATCGCTTCACACATCGCTGTTGATTTGATTACAAGGCCACACCTTCTCCGTTTCAGCTTATCTACTTATTGCTCGACGGGAAAAATTTGTGATACCTGCGCAAGATCATCCATTTTGTGACGCTTTTAAGGATGATAACAAATTGAATTGAAAAGGGATTGAAAATGGCAGATACAATGAAACACATGAATAGAACCAAGGACGGCCTTATGTTCAGAAAAGTGGATAGTGACGAAACACAGCCGTCAAAGAACGAATGGATTCATCATCACGCACAAAAAATATATGCCCTCTGGCTTCAGTGGCAATCACCACTCGGTATTGCCTGTAACTATATGGAGCAAATCACAAATGACCTCAAGGAATTCTATGATGATCCTTTGAAAAGGACTTTCATAGAGACAACATATTGCTAACACCCATGCTTAAAACACAAAGGTGCTAATAATGTGCATTATTAACTTCATCAATGGATTTCATCTGTACTATCGCGTCGGAAGAATAGGAGAATAAGCGGTTTCTAAAGGAGAAACACATGAAAGTCACACTCATCCAACCAGGATCTCCCGCATCGGGAATTACTGGAGCATTTTTCTTTCGAAACATTCCCTCACAGGGATTAATTCAACTCGAAGCACTCACACCGCCGTCGTGGGATGTCCAAACAATCAACGAAAATGTTGAAACCATCGATTTTGATGCGCCAACTGATGTCGTTGGTATTACTGCACTCACGTCACTTGCCCCGCGAGCATATCAGATCGCGCAAGAGTATTGCGCCCGCGGTGTTCCCGTAATTATGGGAGGGATTCACGCATCAGTGTATCCCGAGGAAGCAGCGCAACACGTTGATTGTGTTGTCGTCGGAGAAGCTGATGAAATCTGGCCCAATATTCTTAACGATGTCGCTGCCGGAACGTTACAGCCACTCTATCACGCACAGCGTCCAACTTCACTCGATTTTACCTTTCAGCGGCGTCCAAACCGAACCAAGACCGTTCGTATTTCGAGACTCTTTCCTGTGAAAAGCACCTATACTTATTATCAAACCGGTCGCGGGTGTCCAATTGGCTGCGAATTTTGTAGTGTTGCAGAATTCAATGGGAAGAAGATGCGAAAGCGAAGGATTCCAGAGCTCATCGCCGACATCAAAATCGAACTGCAAGAACACGATGTTGATTATCTCGTTTTCATGGACGACAATATTATTGGTGATAAAACGTACGCTCGCGAACTCTTCACCGCGCTGATACCACTGAATATTAAGTGGATGTCACAAACCGACATTCGCATTGCAGATCCAGATATAACCGATCTTGCGGTTGAAAGTGGTCTCACAATGGTCTTTCTTGGACTTGAATCAATCGATCCGGAAACACTCGCTCATGCGGCAAGTACAATCAAAGAAAGGTGGCGGAATAAGTACGAACCAGCGATACAAGCACTTCATGACACCGCTATCTTCTATATCCTCACTCCCCTTCCAGGTACTCGTTTCTTCAGTCGACTGGAAGCAGAGAAACGTATTCTGACGCGCAATTGGCGTGAGTATGATGTGACGTACTGTGTTTTTAATCCGGACGGAACAAAAACACCTCACGATGTGGAGGACGAAGCGTCCAAAGCACATCAGTATTTCTATTCGCTCTCTTCTATTATACGGCGTGTCTTTCGGTCACACTCATGGAAAAATCTCGCTCTTTCGCTTTTTATGAACTATGATTTTCGAATTCATGGGATGACCGGATTACATTAGGCTCGATAAAATACCGAAAGAATTACTCTTTCTTGGCTTTTCTTTTCAGCAGTTTTGCTTGCCATTCTCTGGTTTTTTCCGGTTTGTTCCAGGCTTCATAGAGTTTGATCAGGTTATTCATCAAAGCCACAGTATTCGGATGTTCTTCGCCCAGCACACGCTTTTGGGTTTCCAGAGTCTTGAGATATAATGGTTCGGCCTCTTCATAGCGACCCTTCTTCATGTATAGCGAGGCAAGGTTGTTCATGGAGATCAGAGTATTCGGATGTTCTTCACCCAGTACACGCTTTTGGGTTTCCAGAGTCTTGAGGCATAACGGTTCGGCTTCTTCATAATGACCCTGTTCCAGGTACAGCAAGGCAAGGTTATTGATTAAAGCCAAGGTATCTGGATGTTCTTCGCCCAGTACACGCTTTGTGATTCCCAGAGTCTGGAGGTATGAAAGTTCGGCTTTTTCATAACGACCCTGTTCCTGATACAGCAACGCAAGGCCGATCATGGATCTCAGAGTACTTGGATGTTCTTCGCCCAGCACACGCTTTTTGATTTCCAGCGTCTTGAGGTATAGCGGTTCGGCCTTTTCATAGCGATCTTGGTTTATGTATAGTACGGCAAGGTCGTTCATAGAGATCAGAGTATCTGGATGTTCTTCACCCAGCACACGCTTTTGGGTTTCAAGAGTCTTGTGGTATAACGGTTCGGCTTCATCATAACGGCCCTGTTCCTGATACAGCCAGGCAAGGTTCTTCATGGAGTGCAGAGTACGCGGATGTTCTTCGCCTAACGCACGCTTTTGGGTTTCAAGAGTCTTGAGGTATAACGCCTCGGCCTCTCCATAGCGACCTTGTTTATCGTACAGTAAGGCAAGGTCGTTCATAGAGAACAGAGTATCTGGATGTTCTTCGCCCAGCACACGCTTTTTGATGTCCAAAGTCTTGACGTATAACGGTTCGGCTTCTTCATAACGAGCTTGTTCCTGATACAGCCAGGCAAGGTTGTGCATAGAGATCAGAGTATCTGGATGTTCTTCGCCCAACACACGCTTTTTGATGTCCAGAGCCTTGAGGTATAATGGTTCGGCCTCTTCATAGCGACCCTGTTTCAGGTATAGCGAGGCAAGGTTGTTCATGGAGGTCAGAGTATTCGGATGTTCTTCGCCTAACGCACGCCTTCTGATTTCCAGAGTCTTGAGGTATAACGGTTAGGCCTCTTCCTAGCGACCCTTTATCAAGTATAGCGAGGTAAGGGTGTTCATAAGAGTCAGAGTATTCGGATGATCTTCGCCCAGCACACGTTTCATGGTTTTCACAGTCTTGAGGCATAACGCCTCGGCCTCTCCATAGCGACCTTGATAGTAGTGCAGTAGGGCGAGGTTGTTCATAGAGATCAGCGTATCTGGATGTTCTCCGCCTAACACACGCTTTTTGATTCTTAAAGCTTTGAGATATAATGGTTCAGCCCTCTCGAATTCACCCAAACTCGCGTAGGTATCCGCCAGCGTCATCCGGAGGGATGCCTCGACGAGAGGTTCATCTGTGAACTGATCCTTGATCTTTCCTGAAGCCGCATCGAGAACCTCTCGGACGGTCACCTCATGGCCCTTGGCTTGGGCCGGATCGACTGAAGTGAGAAGATCCTTGTTAAGGAAGTCAACCACAGCCTCTGCAATCCTGGCTTGGCGCTCGGCCTCGAAGCGGGCACGCGACTGTCCAAAGGCAAAGACCAGCGAAACGACCGTCCCGATCAGGAGCGCCAGGAGAACCGCGGCGGACCCGAAAACCAGCGCTCGATTCCGACGAACCAGTTTGTGTAGTCGATACGTCACCGATTCAGGCCCTGCGATCAATGGATTTCCATCCAGATAGTTCTGAATGTCCTGAGCAAACTCAGAGGCAGACTGATAGCGTTGCGCCCGCTGTTTGCGTATGGCCTTAAGGGGAATCCACTCAAGTTCCCTGTGAAGGCGTTTCGTTAACGCTCGTAATTCCGTATTTCGGCTCTTAGCAGCTTTCTGAGCATCTTCCCCAAGGCTCGACAGTCGTGTGCTTGGCTTCGGTGGATCCTCCTCCCGGATCACTCTGAGAATCTCGTCAAAAGCCAGACTATAGAACGTCTTTCGGTCGAACGGAAGACTCCCAGTGAGCAGTTCATAAAGTAAGACACCCAGCGAGTAAATATCCGAACGCGTATCAGTATCCTGGACAGTCATCCCCGCCTGTTCAGGACTCATGTATTCGGGCGTACCGAAAAGCTGGCCTTGTTCCGTAAAAAGCGTTCGCTCCGTCAAAGGTTGGCTGATAGCTTTTGCAATTCCAAAGTCGATAATCTTCGGTACGGCCTGATCCTCTTGTATGGAGACCAGGATATTCGATGGCTTTATGTCTCGGTGGATAATACCTTTTTGGTGAGCATGTTGTAATGCTTCACAGACTTGTCGAAAGAGTTCCAGCCGCTCGTTAATGCTGAGCTTCTCATGATCACAGTATATCGTTATGGGTAATCCTTTAACTAATTCCATGACAAAATATGGCCGACTCTCTTCGGTTGTGCCCCCTTCAAAGACATGGGCGATGTTCGGATGATCCAACAAAGCCAATGCCTGGCGCTCGGCTTCAAAGCGGGCGATCACCTGCTTGGTGTCCATGCCCGGTTTGATGACCTTTAGAGCAACCTGACGTCTGATCGGCTGTTTTTGCTCGGCCAGGTAGACGATCCCGAACCCCCCCTCGCCCAAGACGCTGAGCAGCTTATAGGGCCCGATCCGGCTACCGATAGGATCTTGATGAGACATGTTACTGGCAGGAGCAAAGTCACGATCTTCAGACGGATTGTTCCGGTCCCTTTTCATAATCGTACCTCTCGCAGCTCAGAGCAGGAAAGAAACCGTCGTCCGATGTGCCAGAAACAAGTTCCTCACCTGCTTTGAACGTCGTCATCTCTGTAGATAAACAAAACCACCTGCAATCGGCTTTTACTTTCAAATCATCCCACACGGTGAAAACGCTGTCAAGGTGCAATTAGCCTCTTAGATGGCAGATTTTCTCAGCTTTTTTTAACAACTGCGAGAGATCGGCTTTGATCCACTTTCGCTTGGCAAGCGCCGAAAGGGAGTCCTCTAAATCCTGATTAGAGTGTGTGGAGATCTTACGATCATGAAAAACAAGCGCGCCGGCAATCGCTGCATAGTAAATGACCGCTCTGGTTTCGTATTTTGCATTCGTATCGGCCGTAGACATCATTTTCTTCGCATGTTCTTTAATAGCCATAAGATGCTCGAGTTCAGTCTCAGAACTCAAGAGTAAACAGCCTAAAGGCTTTCCGACGAGAGGGGGCATCTCCTCGTACAATCGTTTCAGAATGGAAGGAAGAGTTTTGATCGTTTCCTCATTCAGAGGCAATGCATCAGAAAGAAGGTCTCCCAGTAAAGCTTCTTTATCTTCGCCACGGTCCCTTTCGTCTTCCTCGTTACTATCCATATAGAGACGTAGAAGATGCCCTAACTTCTCGGCATTAAGATTAGATGTCTTTGATTCTTCAAGCACGTGTATCCCCGTTCATTAAAAGACTTATTGTCCGGGAAATATTAAGGACCAACTGCTCTATTCCTCGAGAAAACGTCGATCAAACGGCTTATCTCCCGTGCGACTTCAGCCTCAGATTCAACGAAGGTGCGGACATGATGCTCAAGGAGTCTCCGAAACCGACGCTTGACTGTCACAATCATGTTGGACGCTTTGTTGTTATTGGTTACATTGAATTTCTTACAGATTTCTTCTAATGACGGTGGCTTGGTATTTTCTATGATCGGTTTCAATACCTTGGCATTGAAAACTTCCCAATGTGTGGAGAGGTCATCTCGATCACACTCAATCTTAAGACTATTCAGAACATTCTCCAGTAACTGGGATGCCCATCCATAGTCGAAAGCATCTTCTGGATTCGTGAGACTTTGATCTGGTACAATGGTCTGTTCGTCCAACATGACCGTAGGGCCGGGATATCGTTTCTTCCTTTTCTGAAAACGAGCGAAGCTTATGACGTAGTGTTCCAAAGCCGTTAGAAGCAGAGTCCGAAATTTGCCTTTGGAACGTTCCACGTTTTTAAAAAGCCCCCGGTCCAGGATGATCTCGGTGAAGAAATCCTGCGTGATGTCCTTGGCCTCTTCATTGCTATATCCTTTCCTTCTGAGATAGCAATAGATCGGCTTCCAATATCGAGCTGGGAGCTCATTCTGTATCGCCTCGCGCAGAGAAGGTTCGACCACCCTTGTCCATTCAGTTGGGGGAAACTGCATCATATAGCCCCCTATCGATGTGTATCCATCATGGTGACACATGGTCGGCCTTTTGTGAATAACATCTGATACTGAACAACAATGCCTGTTATTCTACTGAAGACATTTCTGAGATTCAAGCAGGAACATCGAGGAAACGAAAAACAGCCACCTCTGAACCGGATGCCTTCGAGATGAAACCATTTGTGAGAAATGAGAAAAACTCTGAGTGTTGCGCAAGATAACTCCCCGATTGTCGCTTCTATAGGTGCGAAAAGATTGAGTTTGGCAATGAAATATAGCGAATTCATCAGAGATTATGGCAAAGGAGAAACAAAAATGAAACCGAATACCTCACTCACTAATGCAGCTTCAATTAACGGCACGTCCGACGGTCCTTTGGCCGGACGAGGTCGCCGAGCGTTAACGCTTATCGAACTGTTGGTCGTGATGGCGATTATATCCCTGCTGATGGGGCTGTTCGTTCACTATATTCTACCGCCTAAGAAGCACGTTAACCAGATTAAGTGTGACTCTAATCTCAAGAACCTGTTTTTGGCGCTTCAGATGTATGCCGATGACAACGATGGACTATGCCCTAATCCTAACGTCACCGGCCAAATACCAATCTCTCTGAAGATGAAGGAGGCATTACAGCCTTATGTGCCGTCGGAAGATATTTTCTGGTGCCCAGATGATCCGGAGAAAGAGAAAGAGGCGCACCCGGGCGGCAGCTATGGCTGGCGTGTGACACGTGATCCGAAGACAAGCCTGGCCGGAGTGAGGCTCGCCCTGCTTCGTCATCCCGAGAGAGTCATGATTGCAGGTGAACTGTCTCACGGATGTCACGGATCCGAGATGATCAACGTGCTTTACGCGGATGGCCATGTCGATCTGATCACTATGGGGGAATTTATCCAAAATATCAGGAATCCCTTGGAGCTATAGGGAAATACTATTACTCTAATTTGGCGGGATGCCGCCAAGAAAGGAAGTGTATCATGACAAGCAAGAAGTTGGCAGTACGGGTTGGATTACTTACAGTTGTGTTGGTGTGTCTCTGCTTGACAAGTACAAGCTACGCGTGGCCCCGCACAGTCAAAACGCCAGAGTTGTCCTGGTGGTATTATGATTGGTACTATGGGGGAATCGTATTCGCCCTTGAGTGCGATACTCCCTGCGCGCAGATTCGGTACACTTGGGCATCCGGATATGGATGTGCGCCGATTCCGACGCCCTGCTCGCGACTATACCACTGCCCGCTGCTCGCAACCCA
>JARRQQ010000286.1:0-8663 GCA_037381725.1 Sedimentisphaerales bacterium | reverse complement strand
TCGAAGTCAGGTAGTGCGGTTGCCTAAGGAATACGTTCTGCCTGGGGTCAAGAGAATCGATGGAGTCATCGTGCTCATTCCGAAGGATGTAAACCCGTGGGGGCCGTTTATCGACAGCCTGGACAAATTCTCCGATGATTTTATGGGCTTCAAACGCGATCAAGGCTCTTTTGAACCGCGCGATGCGATCCAATGAAGTATTTGCTCGATGCCAACAACGAAAAGGAATTCAAGAGGGTCGAAGGTCTGCAAGTTGAGAACTGGGCGAAGGAGCTTGCATAACGGCCTTGACGTGGATTCGTTCCGACAATAGCATAGAACCGTGAGGACCGTGGAAGAAGTCTCCTGGAAGATGTCAACTCCCTACGCTCGCTGTTTTCAGATGAGCTTCCTTCAGCATCTTCTTGATAATGTCACGTCTGCTGATAATGCCAACGAGCCGGCCTCTTGACGTAACCGGGACTCGCCTGAAATCGTGGTTGACCAGGAACCGCCACACGTCCGTTGCGCTTTCATTCTCCTCAAAGAAGATCGCCGGCTGTGTCATGAAGTCGCAAACGCTCTTGTCTGCCAGATGTTCGAAATCGGCATAAGACTCCAGGACGTCTTTTTCTGAAATGATAGCCACCAGAGTCATATCATCGTCAACCACAGGGATGCCGCTGATGTTGTGCTCGATCAGCATTTCCATCGCTTTGCACAAAGAAGTGTCCGGCTTCACGTATATAAAGGACTTAGTCATGATGTCTTTTGCTTCATACACGATCATAACCTTTCACTGAGCAGTCTCATCGTTGAGACAACCTTTCTCCGGGGCATATGAAAGACTCCGCTTTCTCCCCGTTGAAAGCTCCCCGAGATAGCAGGTCCCTAAATATTGAAGACTCCCAGAAAACAGTACTACGTCCACTGGTTGTTATCGAGGAGAGTGAGAAAAACTGAAGAATTTTCTCGAAGAAAAGTCCGGCAAAATCAACCGACCGATAATTCGGCATGTAATCTTGACTGAAGGGTAATGAACGTGTTAAGATAACACGGAGCGATTGGGATTTGTTGGATGAGAGAGGCGATTATGCTGAAGCAACGTGGTTTTACGCTCATTGAGCTGTTGGTGGTCATTGCCATAATCGCCCTGTTGTTGGCGATTATGATGCCCGCTTTGCAACGGGTCAGGCGGCAGGCGGCGGGCAGCGTGTGTCAGTCTCATCAGCATCAGCTCGTCTTAGCCTGGATCCTGTACGCCCAGGACAACGACGACAAGCTCGTCGGGGGACATGATGGGTACTCCTCCTCGCCCAGCAAGGCGTACGACTGGGTCCAGTTGCCCCAGACCGAGGACGGCGTTGTCGTTGGGGGCGCCAACGCCAGTTTGGCAGATAAGAAACGCGGCTGTGAACGCGGGGCACTGTTCCCCTACGTGAAGGACGTCGATCTTTACCACTGCCCGGGCGACCGAAGGCATCGAACGGAGATGACTCATCGAAGCTACGGCGTGCCGGGCGGGATGAACGGCGACGTCGGCACCGGCGCCAATAGCTGGCTGATGCAACAGTGGGGATATCCGTCCTACAAGAAGCTCACGGAGATCAAGAATTCCGCCATCAAGTACGTCTTCCTCGAAGAGAAGACCGACGTGGGCGGCTACAACTGGGGGTCCTGGAACCTGGAGAAGCAAGGGGACCGATGGTGGGACCCGATTGTCGTGCGACATGGCCGGCTCAGTGTGCTGGCCTTCTCCGATGGCCACGCGATCCAGCACCAGTGGAAACAAAAGAGCACACTGGAAATGACGGACGTGCCCTACCCCGACTGCATCCGCTGGCCCGTCACCGACGGCACGGACGACCTGGAATTCATGCGCCGAGGCTTCAATCCCGAACACTGAAGGAGCAAGTCCTCGGTCGCTTCTCATTAGCCCCTTCGATGTTGCCCAGAACCTGTCCTGAACAAGGTCGAACGCACCGTCAACGACTGTCGGCTATGTAGGCGGCTAAGGCTCTAAGGTTGTTGATGAAGGTTCGGGTGGTGATGATCCGGCCGGTGGGGTGGGGGCTGGCGGCGGTTTTGAGCTGGCCCGGTACGAGCCAGCGACCTCGCTCGTCGAGACGGGCGATGATCGACTTGACACGATTTGTTAATCCGGCGGGAAGCCCTGACTTCCGTCTTCCGCCCTCTGTCTTCCGTCTTCGGGCCAAGTCGTCCGGACTCATGTTTTTCAGACGCTCGTATTGGCGGGCGATGGACTCTACGCCTGCGAAGCCCGACTTGAAAGAATAGTGGGTGGGGACGTCGGCGTCGCTGTAGGTCAGCTCGTAGTCCTCGCGGGTGAAATAGAGCGGCTTGTTGGTCCTTAGCTCGTAGAACCGGGCGAGCCGGCCATCCGGCAGCTGGGACCGGCGGAAGTACTCGATGGCACGGGGGATGGGTTCGAGGAATTTCTTCTTGCCCGTGGCGCGGTACAGCGTCAGCAGGATTCGCATGACGCCTTGCGATTCGCCGCCGGTGACGGCGGGCGGCTCGAACTTTCGCGCCCAGGCCGGGTGCATGTCCGCGTCGTACTGCTGCGCCCAGGCCGGCTGCGGCGCGGGCATCTGGGCCAGGATGATGAAATCGCCGGCCTTTTCCGCCGCGGCGCGGTAGCGGGCGTCGCCGTAGACGTCGAACGCCCCCAGCATGGTCTCTATCGTGTCAGCGATACCGTTGTCGTTGAAGGTGTAATAGCTTCGGTAGTCCTGTTTCGGGAAGGTCCGCGACCAGGAGTCCGGATAGCTCGCCTTTTTGACCGGGAATTTGGCCGGGTCGGGGGGCGCACTGAACCGCTGAGGCCAGGCGCCGTTGGGGTACTGGACATCGAGCAGAGCGTTCAGGGCGAACTGTACCGCCTCATGGATCTCGGGGTCTTTGAAATCCAGCGCCCGATCCACCTGCATGAGAAGGCGGATGGCCGACTGCGTGGTGTTGTCGTCCAACGTGCTGACGTTTCGGGCGTTGTCTTTGCCCGGATCGACGCGATAGGCGTAGCGGCTGCGCCTGGCGGGGTCGAACTCGATGCGATAGTCCCAGCCGCCGGAGCGCAGTTGGCCCCGGACCAGAGCGTATGCGGCGTCCTTCGCCGCGTCAAGATAGTACGAATCGCCCGTGGCTTCATAGGCGGTCAGGAGGACCATGCCGACCGAAGGCGTGCCCGGTGGCTGGACCCAGACCATGCTGTCGGTAGCTTCGCCTTCTCCTTCGCGGAGGGTCAAGTCTTCGCTGTATTGCCACAGATAGCCGCCCTCAGTGGAGACTTCCGTACGAAAGAAGCGGGTTGCCCGCCGCATAGCTTGCGCGGCTTGTTCCCTCAGCCCACCCTCATTCGCCGCCGCACAAGGCAGCAAGCCGATCCCCGCCAGAATAATAACAATAGTCGTTCGGTAGGTCATAACAAACCTCGTTTTGAATATGGAATATCGAAGGTGGATATCAGGGCAACAGGATATCAGGAAGGAGGATACCAGGGGATCAGGGTATCAGGAAGCTCGTTGCACGAAGACTGACTCGCCTGATTTCCTGACAACCTGGTATCCACAGCCGGGTCCCCTGATACTGATACCCGTTTTCATTCGCCTTCCTTCATCATTCGACATTCATTATTCGATATTCTCTTTTTCGATTCTCACGGCGTCAGACATCCAGGTTTTGGACTTCGAGGGCGTGGTCACGGATGAAGTTTCTCCGTTTCTCGACGTCGCCGCCCATGAGGATACTGAAGAGCCGGTCGGCCTCGCCGGCGTCGTCAAGCCGTACGCTCAGCAGCGTTCGCGTCTGCGGGTTCATCGTCGTGTCCCACAACTGATCGGCGTTCATCTCGCCCAGGCCTTTGAAGCGTTTGATGTCGATGCCCTTGCCGCCGATCTGCCGGACGGCGGCGCAGACCTCGCCGAGCGAGGCGATCTCGTATTGGTCCTCGCCGTTGATAAGCTGGAACTTGGTCGGCAGGTCCTCGCCGGAGACGGCCTTGGCAGCCTTGAGCAGGAAGTCCTTCAAATCCAGGCCGAACTGCGTCCGGATATGTTCGTTGATCTGGTTGATGCGCTCCACTTCGTGGAGCTCTTCCGGGGTGACGACTTCTTCCTCGTCGGCCTCGGCCAGGTTAGCCACCCGCTCCTTGAGCTCACCCAGGCGCTTTTCGTACTCGGCCCGCTCGTAATACATCTCTTCCTGACCTTCAGCGAAGATGCGGAACTGGGGCAGGCCCCCCTTGGCGGGATTGTAGTAAGAGCCGACGAACTCGGTGAACTCGATGCCGCGTCTTTTCAGCACGGCGATAATCCGCTCGGCCTCGGCCAGGAGCCGCACAAGCTCGTCCATCTTCTTTCCGGAAACATGCGATCCGTCCTTTGCGTCGCCGGTCTGCGGCGCTGCCTTGCCGGGCGTCCTGCCGTTTCGGATGAGCAGCTCGGTTCCTTCCAAGCCCCGAGTGATCATCTGCTTGCGCATCTGATTTTCGCTCAGCACGTACTCGGAACGCTTCTTGCCCTTTCGCTTGACTTCGTAAAGCGGGGGCTGGGCGATATAGATCATGTTCTTCGAGAACAATTGCGGCATCTGCCGGAAGAAGAACGTCAACAGCAAAGTGCGGATGTGCGCGCCGTCAACGTCGGCGTCGGTCATGAGGATGACCTTCCCATAGCGGCATTTTTCCAGATCGAATTCGTCGAGGCCGATGCCGGTGCCCAGGGCGCTGATGATCGTCCGAATCTCATCGTGAGCCAGCATCTTTTCGAGGCGGGCCTTTTCCACGTTGAGAATCTTGCCCTTCAAGGGGAGAATCGCCTGGATGTTGCGGTCCCGTCCGGCCTTCGCCGAGCCGCCGGCCGAATCGCCCTCGACAATGAAGACCTCCGTCGTCGTTTTTTCTTTGCTGGCACAATCCCAGAGTTTTCCGGGCAGGTTAGCGGTGCTCAGGGCGCCTTTGCGACGGGTGAGCTCACGGGCTTTCCGGGCGGCCTCTCTGGCCGCGGCGGCCTGGATCGCCTTGTTTAAGATACGCTTCGCCTCGGCCGGGTGCTCCTCAAGATAGAGGCCCAACTGCTCGTTCACCGTGGTTTCCACGAAGCTGCCCACCTCGGGGTTGGTCAGGCGGACTTTCGTCTGGGCCTCGAAGTGCGGATCGGCGAGCTTGACCGCCACCACCGCCGTCAGGCCCTCGCGCAGGTCGTCGCCGGTCGTCGCCTGGCCTTCTTTGACAAGGTTGTTGCTGCGCGCGTAGAAATTCATCGTTCGCGTCAGGGCGGTCCGGAAGCCCGACAGGTGCGTGCCGCCGTCGATGTTGCGGATGTTGTTGGCGAAGACCAGGACGTTCTCGTTATACCCGTCGTTGTACTGCATCGCCACTTCGCAGCTCAGCTTTGCGTCCGAGTCGTCCTTGGCCAGGTAGATCACGTCTTTGTGCAGGGTCTCCTTACCCTCGTTGAGGTGCTTGACAAATGCCTTGATGCCTTCCTCGAATTTGAAGACTTCTTTCTTTTCACTCCTGTCGTCCTTGAACAAAATCTGCAAACCACCGTTCAGATAGGCCAGCTCCCTGATTCGCTTGAGCAGCGTGTCGTAGGCGAATTCGGTGTCGCCGAATATCTCTTCGTCGGGCTTGAACGTGATCTTCGTGCCGCGTTTGGTCGTCGGGCCGATCTCCTTCGTGCCGCCTTTGCCCACGCCCCGGGCGCCCTCGAAATGATATTGTCTGCCATCGCGATAAACGTCGGCTTCGAGCCATTCGCTCAGACGTCGGCTTCGAGCCATTCGCTCAGGGCGTTGACGACGCTGACGCCCACGCCGTGCAGCCCGCCGGCCACCTTGTAGCTTTCGCCGTCGAACTTGCCGCCGGCGTGCAGCGTCGTGAGCACGACCTCCAGGGCGCTGACCTTCGCTTCCCTATGCATTTCTACGGGTATGCCGCGTCCGTTGTCCTCGACCGTGCAACTGCCGTCGGGATGGATATGGACACTGATGTTGTCGCAATAGCCGGCCAGCGCCTCATCGATGGAATTGTCCAGCACTTCATAGACCAGGTGGTGCAAGCCCCCGGTGCCGCGGTCGCCGATATACATGTCCGGCCGTTTGCGCACCGCCTCCAGCCCACCGAGAATCTTAATGTTGCTGGCGTCGTATCTGTGTTCCTTCATATCTACACATTCAAGCCACCGTGGGCTTGATCTACACGTAGGACGGCGAATCCACCTGCACGTCCAACTGGCCGCCGGAGATGTTGACGATCTCACAGTGATCGAGAAGTTCGGCCGGGAGCAGCTCGCGCCAGACCTCATCGACCTGGCTGAACTTGGCCTGCTGCGGCGAAATCCGCTCGGTCAGAAGCTGCCGAGCCACCTGGCCCAGGCTGACGGCGTTGTAGCGTTTCCACGCCCTCCGGTATTCGAGCGTACCTTGTATTCGTTCGGTTTCATCCATTGTCTAATGCTCAAGGAACGATTGTCGCCTGTCACGTTTTCGATCCGGCGCTCATGCGCTCCGCGATAATCCTCATCGACTCAGCAATCGACTCATGAGCTCTCATAGCTCGCCACAACACGACCAGAGAGAAAACAGCCAGACCGACTACAACCATAAAATAGACGATGGTTAGTAGAATAGCTACCATAGACGGCCTCCTTTGCCCCAATCAAACACATTGTCCAGGCTGCAAGCGTGAAAGAGCTACCCCAAGTTGATCGGCATCAGGACGTAGAGAAAGGTCGTGCCACTCTTAATCAGGCCGGGCCGATCCGACTGGCCCAACTCAAGATCGAACTCCGGCGTCGTGATGACTCGCAGAACGTCCACCAGGAATTGCGGATTGAAACCGATTTCAATCGGCTCGCCCTTGTAGCCGATGGGCATCTCGACCTGTGCGTCGCCCGTCTCCGGCGCCCGGCCGGAGAAGATGAGCTTCTCCTTCTGTACCGACAGCTTGATCCCCCTCGATTCCTCGCTCGTCAGCAGCGAGGCCCGGCGAACGGCGCTCAGCGTCGCCTCGGTCGGCAACGTCAGCTTCTTATCATAATCCGTCGGAATAATGTCTTCGTATTTCGGGAAGTTGCCTTCGACCAGGTTCGAGCTTATCACCACGTTCGCACAGCTCATCAGGATCTGATTATCCACTAGCTTGACTGCGACGGCGTCTTTCTCACCCGCCCCGATTTTGTCTAACAGACCCATCGCCTTGGCGGGCACGATGAGGTTCTCCGGCGGCTTTTCCTTCGGCGCCGAGCTCAGACTGACCCGGCTGCGCGCCAGCCTGCGCCCGTCCGTAGCGACCAGCATGAGCTTCTTGTCCTTGATCTCCCAAAGTACACCGTTGATCGCATACCGGCTGCTCTCGCGGGCCGTCGCAAACAAGCATTGCTCGATGCCCGCCTGAAGGACGGACAGAGAAACCTTGATCTCACCGGCGCCTTCGAAATCCGGGACAATCGGATACTGGCCCGGCTCGTGACCGTAAATCGTATAATGGCTGTCAGTGCCTTTGACCTCGCAGGCGCTTTCGGTGCTCTCCAGGACCAGAACTTCATCGACGCTCTCGCGGACGATGGCCGCCAGACGGTCCGCCGGGACGATCACCTCGCCCGGCTTGTCCACCTGCACCTGGGAAATCAGGTAGTTGATGCCGACCTCCAGGTCCGTCGCACACATGCGAACCTCTTTGTCTCCGGCGGTGATTTGCACGCATCGCAAGACCGGCTTGGGGGTCCGGCTGGGCACCACGCTCGTTAGCAAACCCAGCGCCTCGGCCAGGGACGAACGGTTAAAAGTCGCCTTCATCGTAAACCTCTGTGCTCAAATCTCAAAAAAGGGTCAAAACACACGTCCTTCACGCTAAATCATTAGCACCGCAATCTACACCAGGCCGCCGGGTTTGGCAAGGTTTTTCCTCAAAAAAACGCGGTCATCGTGTCGCGGGCGTCTTGCCCGCGATTGGCGGCAGGCCGATCTCTCAAGGATGAGTGGGGATTCCAGAGTGAGGAAACAACGCCGACTGTTATTGCTCCGCGGACGTTCAAGCTGTCTTGATCGAGCCGCAGCGACCCCGGGCAACAAAGCCCACGCCAGTCGGCCGCTGATACGGCCTTGGTGGCATGGCCCTTGTAAGCCCTCCCCTCACTGCTCACACAATCCCGCGCGGAGCCTATTTCTTGCCCTTGCCCATAGTCCTCGAAGGGCAAGGGAAAGAAATGTCTTTTCTCCAAAAGCCCTTACGAGGAGGAATTGGCGTTTTGGGCCGGCGAAAAACGCGCCTATAATAGCGGTGCGGTTATATTCTCGGTTTCGATTAGCGGTGTGTTCACTGATATGCGTCATTGCGAACGAAGTGAAGCAATCTCCTTTGTTCGGAGGATTGAGATTGCCGCAGTCGCTCCGCTCCTTCGCAATGACACACTCACGAAGCGATTGACGTAAGCGTAGTGGGGCTTGCCCCACCAGCAAGCAGATAAATCAAAAAGGCAAGACAAATGACCGAACCAAACTCACGAAACGAAAAACCAAAAGAAGAACGCAGATTCAGCCAAGAGCAATACGATATGCTCAAACGCTGTTCGGACAAGAACGATCTGACCGAGTGGAACGAGTGGCGGAGGCAAAGACCGAAAGAGCCGATCTATTTGGAGGGTGCGGATTTTCTGTTGACC
>JARRQQ010000285.1:0-5887 GCA_037381725.1 Sedimentisphaerales bacterium | reverse complement strand
TTGTCCGAAATCGCATTGATGCGGTCGAGATCGTACCCGATCTTGGCCTCATTCGCCACGGCTAACGAGTGCAGAACCGTGTTCGTCGAGCCGCCCATCGCCATATCCAGCACGAGGGCGTTGTCCAGTGATTTCTCCGTGATAATGTCCAGCGGCTTGATGTCCTTCTCGATGAGCGTCATGATCTGCTTGCCCGCCGCCTTGTAAAGCTCCTGGCGTTTCGGGTTCACGGCCAGAATCGTCCCGTTGCCGGGCAGAGCCATACCGATGGCCTCGCACAGGCAGTTCATCGAGTTAGCCGTAAACATGCCCGAGCAGCTCCCCGGTCCCGGGCAGCCCGCGCGTTCCAGCTCCTTAAGCTCGTCCTCGGTGATCTTTCCGGCGTTGAAGGCCGCGACGCCCTCGAATATGCTGATCAGGTCCACGGTACGCCCGTCTTTGGTCTTGCCGGCCGCCATCGGCCCGCCCGAGACGAAGATCGTCGGGATATTGAGCCTGACCGCCGCCATCAGCATGCCGGGGATGATCTTGTCGCAATTCGGGATGCACACGAGGCCGTCGAAGCAATGCGCCCGGACCATCGTCTCGACCGAATCGGCAATGATCTCCCGCGAGGCTAAGGAATATTTCATGCCCGTATGGCCCATTGCGATGCCGTCACAGACCGCGATCGTGTTGAACTCGAAAGCTGCCCCGCCCGCCTCACGAATCGCATCCTTGACCGTCTGTGCGACCTTATTGAGGTGAACGTGGCCCGGCACAATCTCGCAAAAGCTGTTGGCCACGCCGATAAACGGCTTGTTCATATCCTCGGGGCTCAGGCCGCACGCACAGAACAGGCCGCGATGGGGCGACCGCTGAAAACCTTTCTTGACGGTATCGCTTCTCATAATTGGTTTCTCCGAATTCGGTGGACAAAACGCTCAAAAAACCCAAATGTGGCATTCTACCGGGGAAGACCGTTCTGATAAAGAAAAATCGGTTGTGTGGCGAAAGTCGGCCAATATAATGAACGGCTGAACGTCTCGCATGATAAGAACGTAAGTGAGAATACGTATGAAATCTACAAGAGTTTGTTATCTGGCAGCGAGTTTTGCGATTGGTCTCCTGCTCATCGGCGGCTGCGCCCGTCAAACCCGGAAGACGCAACAGGTTCCGACCGCGCCGGCTCAGCCGGCACAGGAAGAACCCGCCGTCGATCTGGTTCTGAAGTTCACCCCCGGTAATTCGACGACCTACCGCGTGGCGAGAGAAAGCGACAGGGGCGTCGAATGGGAAGGCTCCGCCGAGACCAAGCCGAAGGGCTTCACGGGCGGCCACACGGGCAACCGAATGGAGATGACGTTCACGCAGAGAATTAACAGCGTTGACAACAAGGGAACCGCCGCTGCGAAAATTACGATCACCGCCCTCAAATACCTGATCAGGGTCAAGAACAAGGTGACTCTCGACTTCGACAGCTCGCGCCAGCAGGATGTGAACAGTCCGCTAAGTGAGCTCATCGGGCAAAGCTATACCGTCGAGCTGACGCCTAACGGAGGCGTTGCGAAAGTGATCGACGCTAGCGAGGCACGGGCCGCCGTCAAGGGAGCTACGACCGCCGACAAGATCGCCGCCAACCTGCTCACCAATGACGCCATCAAGAACCGGCACACGATCTCCGCCCTGCCCGGCGCCGACGACGAACCCGTACACGTCGGCCAGACCTGGAGCAAGGTCGAGAACTTCGCGTTCGACCTGATGGGCGCCAAGTCGTATGAGAAGAGATACACGCTCGAGGAGGTCAGGGACGTGCGAGACCACCGGATCGCCGTGGTTAAGATGAACGCAGTGCCCTCAGCGGCCAAGGCGAAGGAGTTGTACAAGGAACAGGGGACGTCTCCCTTTGCTCAAATGTTCGATAGCACGGAAACGCTTACCGGCGAGCTGACGATGGATCTAACGGCCGGCAAGGTGAACGAATGTCACGAACAGTTGTTGATCGAGTGGTTCATCGTCGATACCAACGCCAAGAGCAACGTGCGGCCCGGCGCCTTGCGAATGAGCGCCGCGCGTCTGGCCGGCATCGAGAGGGTAGACTGAGAGTGTTCGGAAGGGAGCATTGTTGAAAACGGCGCGAACAATCTTTGCTCTTGTGGCACTGACGGTTCTTGGGGGGTGCGGACCGACGGCTGGGCCGGGAGGGCCGGGGCGCAAAGGCAGGGAGTTCCTGACGGTCGATTTCCAGCCCGGCCACACTCTTAAATACAAGTTCGTCTCCAGCAGAGACATGACCATCGACCTGGAGGCGGCCCAGAGCGTTTCCACCTCGGGCCGACGCGCAGTCGATACCTCTTCCGAGTCGATGGAAATGGTCGTCTCCTATACTCCCATTGAGATCGATCCATACGGCGTCACGAAAGTCAAGGCAACGTGCGAATCCGTGAGGGTAAGACGAAGCAAAGGGCCGCGGCGCGATCCCGTCCAGAGTCTGCCCGGCAAGACTTTCACGTTCACCGTCGGGCCCACGGGCAGGATCGAGGATCGCTCCGAATTGAACGAGCTAACCAAGGAGATAGGCAAGGAAGTGTTTCGGACGGGCGCCGAGGGTGCCCGGATCAAAGACCCCGATATGATCGCTGATTTCGTTGCAACCCAGTGGTTCCTGTGGGATGCGGTCGCCAGTATCAAGGAACCTTCCAAAGGCGTGGCGGTGGGAGATACTTGGACGTCGAAGCTCTCGGTGCCGACGCCGATGGTGATGCGCAAGGCCAGAAATGTCACCTACAGGCTCGATGAGGTCCGGCCGAGCGAACAGGGCCGGCTGGCCGTCTTCAAAAGCTCCTATCAGTTGGCGGATTCGGTCCCGAATGACTGGCCGATACCGTATTCCGGGAAGTTTCAGGTCGCCGGGACCTTCGGATTTTACGGCAATTATCGCGTCCAGGACCTCCAGGGCGAGGGAGAAGAATTGTTCGATATCGACGCCGGAAGAATCGAGCAATACGAGCAAGAATATCGGCTTCGCTTGAAAGCTTCACTGATCATCCCTCTGTCCGGCGTGGAGCCGCGAATAACGATCAACCAGAAACTGACGATGGTCTTCCTTGGCGACTCAGACTCGCGTGGGCGAATCGCCGGGCAAGAACGCGAAAGGCGAGGCGTACATGACCGAACGTGAGAATCTGTGGGCGCCCTGGCGCATTGCTTACATACGGGGCCTGGACGAAAGCGGCGCTCCAGTGCAGGAAAAAGACGGCTGTTTTATCTGCCGGAATCTGCGGACTCCCGACCAGGATGACAAGAACCTGGTGCTCTGGCGAACGGATAAGAGCCTCGTCGTCCTGAACCGCTTTCCCTACAACAACGGCCACCTGCTGATTGCACCCGCCCGGCACATACCTGATCTCACTGAGGTGGACGACGAGGAAGCTCTGGAGTTGATCAAGCTCATCAGGGAAGCCCAGAAGGCCCTGTCGCTGGCGATCAAGCCTCACGGCTTCAACGTCGGGATGAATTTCGGTCGATGCGCCGGAGCGGGATTGCCAGGACACCTGCACATCCACGTCGTCCCACGGTGGAGTGGAGATACGAATTTCATGGCCGTATGCGGCGGCACGGACGTCATCAGTCAAAGCCTGACTGAGCTTCTCGATCTGCTAAAGCAAATCAGCGCGGAGCATCACTTGCCCAATTTGTAGAGGCGTGCAATTTTGTGAATATCGAGCGACAAAGTGGATATTGCGCACACATCATGTCCAACGAACTAAGTCATCTTGCGGTGACGGAAAAGGTCAGCCGGGGCCGGGCCGTCCCACAGGAGCGGCACGCTTACCGCACGGACTTCGAGCGCGACCGCGACCGCATCATCCACTGCTCGGCGTTTCGCCGGCTCGAAGGCAAGACGCAGGTCTTCACGCCTGGCCTGGACGACTACTACCGGACACGCCTGACCCACAGCATCGAGGTCGCACAGATCGGAAGAACCATCGCCAGGGGACTCGGCCTGAACGAAAACCTGACCGAGGCGATCTGCCTGGCGCACGACCTGGGGCACCCGCCCTTCGGTCACGCCGGCGAGAGAGTGCTCGACGATTTGATGATCGCGTTCGGCGGATTCGAGCACAATCGACAGACACTGCGAATCGTCGATCTGCTCGAACACCCGTACCCGGGCTTTGTGGGCTTGAACCTGATGTACGAGACCCGCCTCGGACTGGCCAGGCACTACAGCCCGTACGATCAGCCGGAGGCCGGGCCATTTCCCGAGCGGAACTGTTCGCTCGAAGGTCAAATCGCCAACGTCGCCGACCGCATCGCCTACAATTGTCACGACCTCGAAGACGGCCAGAGGGCCGGGCTGATCAGCCGGGAAGCGTTGAAAAGCGTGAGGATCTTCGACGAAGCCGAAGAACGTATCAACGCCGAAGCCATCGACGACCGCATAATCCGCCGAACCAGGACAGCCAAGGCGATTATCAACAAGCTCGTCGGCGATTGTCTCGAAACAAGTCAAACGAATCTCGCCGGGACGGACGTAAAGACCGTCGGCGAAATCTACGCCATGAATGAAAGTCTGGTTACCCTTTCGGCCGCCAGCGAGGCTGAGCTTGCCGAGTTAGAGAAATTTCTGATGCAAAATTTCTACATGCACGAATCCCTCCTTGAGACGGCGGAAAAGGTCAAAGACTGGCTGGGGCGGCTTTTCGAGAGGCTCTGTGAAAACCCGAAACTCATGCCCGGCTATTTTCAGCGATTCATCCCGCAGCAAGGGCTCCAACGAGCCGTGTGTGATTACATCGCGGGCATGACCGACCGATTCTGCCTCAAAATGCTCGATGAAGCGTAGTTGAAACGCGTGGGCAAGAACGGCATTTGCCCGCCCTACCGGCGCCGGCAATGCTTGTCTTCTCGGGAGCGCAGCGCAACCGAGACATAAGTCCAATCCGGCACAGTACTGGACATCGACGGATCTGACGAGGGTGACAAGCGACCCGAATGAATCGCCGTTTGCCACTGAGTGCCGAATCCGGCGCCGACTCAGGGTCGAAAAATATGTATGGACAACCTCGCCGGTGAATGTAGAATCTCGTTATTGATCGCTGTTCAAGACAGGAGGTCGAGAAAGGGGAATGGTTCCCAAGAAAGACTATTTCAAGAAGGGCTTCTCCGACTGGCGACGAGAGTTCATCGAATACAGGTACTTGATACTGTTGTCCCTGCTCGTCGTCGCCGCGGCCACTTTTCTGGACTATTATTCGGGCGTTTACGTCTCCACCAAGACAAAGGTTGTCCCCGTGCCTGACCTGATTTTGGACCACGTCGGGCCTGTCGACGTGAGCCTCCTTTACGTTTACGGCTACCTCACGCTCTGTTTCACCTTGTTCCTGTACCCCTTCGTGCTGCACATCCGAACGCTCCACGTCGTCGTCAGTCAGTTCAGCCTGCTGGTGATGCTCAGGGCCATCTTCGTCATGCTGACCCACTTGCAGACGCCGCTCGATGGAATAAAGACGGACTTCCCGTTGATTTTCAAGGAGATCAGTTTTCAGAACGACATGTTCTTTTCGGGGCATACCGCCATTCCCTTCTTGGGATTCCTCCTGTTCAAAGGCCCGATCAGATACTTCTTCCTCTGCGGCTCACTGTTCATGGGCACCACCGTCCTGCTGATGCACCTGCACTACAGCATCGACGTCTTTTCGGCCTTCTTCATCACGTATTGCTCATACAAAGTCGGAGGGCACATACTCAGGAAGACCGAGCCTCTTGTCAAGCGTCCACTGCCTTCATGAACTCGCGTACGGACTGTTCCGTCCTCCAGAGAGGAGTAAAGCCTCCGAATTGTCTGGCGTCTTCGATGGCTGTTCTCAATTGAAGACGGTACTGGCTGACGGAGTGAAAATAG
>JARRQQ010000284.1:0-5893 GCA_037381725.1 Sedimentisphaerales bacterium | reverse complement strand
CTCGTCCCGCGGCGAAATCCTGTCGATCCTGTTTATCCTGTCCGAAGGAATGAACTACGAGAGGGAGGAATTGAATAACGAATATCGAATGCCGAATTGCGAATAACGAAGTGTGTGACCCCTCTACCCGTAAGCGAGGCGGCGGCTGGCAGCATTTCGCCGGCCTCGATTCCCATGAGCATTTCATGGAAGTTGCTCTTATATCGCCGGGCGCGCCTGACGTACTCGCCGAGCAGCCTGCCGGTTTTGTGACGCCAATGAATGAAGACGGACATTGCCCGACGCCAGACGTTGAGCCTCTTTGTTTGGGCATAACACAGGTCTTCTATCGATTGTATCCGGGCAGAGAAGAACCAACCTCCCGTTGAATAATGTAAGATGCCCCGAAATCACTACTGCGCCGACGGAAAGCTAACTCTTCTTCAACAGCATCATATCCTTGGTCAACTGAACCGCATCAGACGCTTGGGGAGTAAGAACCTTCACCTGAAAACTATCTGGTCCGCCTGAGGAGGCCGAGTTCCGTGCGCCCTCGCCGGCGGCGGAAGAAGCCAGGGAGAGTTGAATCTTATGAAGGCCCTTCTTGAGGATACACCCAACTTGGATTGTTCTGGGCTCAGAACTCTGTTGGGGTTTGCCGGAGTGGGCTATGAGAGCGCCCCCAACAGTGAGTTTGCATTCGCTATAACCGCTACGGATTATAGTAAAGCCATACTGCCCTTGTTGTTCAGCCTGATAGTAGAACGAGAATTTCGCAACATAGGGTAGCCTCGGAGTGCGAAGCGCGTCTGCTGCCCCACCGACATCCTGGACGCGTTCCGGAACAATGAATGGCCCAGAATAGATCATATCGCGTTTCCAGGTCGTGCGAATGACGGGCAATTCGGGGGTTGCATTTGTCTTGGGATCAGTCCTGAATATCTCCAGTAGAGCTGCACCGCGTTCGTAGGCCGTCCTGTCTTCCTCCGGCGATGGTCTTTGATTAGCAGCCCTTTCAGCGACTTGGGTCCTGGTTCCCTGATCCGTCATGGGCGATATCGGCCTGGCATTCTTGATCTGAGACAGTATGCCCACGACTCTGGAATAGACTTCCGCCCTCTCTGGCTCCTCAGATTGACGCGCAGCTTCAAGATAGGCCCCGACCATCTTAGCCTGTGCGAGGAACGCCTCTTTTGTCACGAGCTGCGCGTGAAGGTCCATAATTTCAAGCAGCAGTTTGTCTGAGGGTTTTCGTGGCATTTGCGCCGGCTCGCCGCCCACGGCGAAGGACGACGAAGCCAACACCGTCGCCAGAATGCACGGCATCAAGCGGTTTCCTTTAATTCTCATGATTTACTCCTTTCTATAGCTTTGGTTTCACGATAACTGAGTCCGTACTTGTCCTTCATCATGGCGATCAGAGCCTGCAGACCCGGACCCAACCGCGATGCAGCGGCTCCGACCGCATTGGACGTTTGCAGACGGTCTCGCGGCTGGATCTGCCGATCGTAGCGGCGGCAGCGCCCCACGTGGACGTCGAACCGACGCACAATGGGCCGGCTTGGTGTTTCTGGGCCCGCGTGGCCTCTCCAGGAGTTGCTCCAGTTGCGCCACTCGTTGTTCGAGTTCAGCGGCCCGCCGTTCGAGCCGGGCACCATTGCGACGCCGTCTCATTGTGCTTGTATCGCCAGCCATAATACCGATATCGGCAAAATGGCAGCCCAACCATGAGGATTATCAGACGTTAAACAGATACAAATACGTATAAGTACGTATGCCGTACCCTGTCTGCGCATCCCGATGTCTAATGAGATCAGGCTTCCGGACACAAGATTTGAGGCCGTCACAAAGAGCGCCGGATAAGTTCGTCAAAAGGAGCGCCGGACAAGTATGAAACAGAGAAGATCGAGTCTCGAAGTGCAGGAACGGCGTCTATTTGTGTAGATCGGTGTCGATCCGTTCGGTCAGTGTCAGTCCGTGTGTCAGACTTTACGAGCCGAGGGGTTTGGCTCGCCAGTTTCCTATACCGTCCCACCAGAAGCTGACGTAGTCGACGACGGCCTGTTCGGAGATGTTTTGGCGGACGAGACTGATAGCTGTGTCGCGAAGCTCTTTCATGCAGGTCAGGCCGCCGGTCTGCCAGGCGCGGACGCCAATGCCGACCGCCTCCCGCTCGGCCTGCTGCAAGTCGGCCCCATCATTGGCGAGCAGTCGGGCTAATCTTTGGGCCTCCGGCTCGAGCAGCTCGCGCCAATGCCGGCGGTCCATTTCCTCTCGTTCGAGCACCTGTTTGAGCAAAAGCTCCCGGTCTCTCTGCTTTCGCTCGCGTTCGGCTCTGAGCTGGGCCAGCCGGGCCGCACGGTGCTTTCGGCTCTGCGGAAGCAGCAACTCCAGCAGCCCGATCAGTGGATCGAGAATCACCCAAACCAGGAAGGTCACGCCCAGCGTTCCCAGCGCGATGCCGAGCAGGAATTGGCTGATCGAGTACGTACCGATGGTCCCGCCGAGGCAGCCGGCCAGGCCGCCCAGGAAGGGGGTCAGGATGTAGAAGGCCGCGTAGTACGTCGTGCTGGTGAGCGGATGCTCGTGCTCGACCGTCTGGCTGCTGCTGATGCCTCTGAAAATGGCGAACAGGTAGAGGCTGACGAGCACCGAGACGATCAGGACGCCGTGGCCCGACAGTGAGAAGACGACCCACCAGCGGACGCCGGCCTGACGGAGTGCCAGTACGAAGATATAGGCCACCGCCAGCACGAACCAAATCGTGCTGGCGATGTGGGCCTTCCTCAATTCATCCCGCCGCCTCATTCTCTTGCACCACTCCTCGTGTCTCAATCGTTATCGTGCACGCTCAGGCGTGCTCGCCTTTGTCACGCATTAGAAGCCGGAGGCGCCTGCGCCCACGACACCGGCAGCACCACCCGCGCCCGTCGGCGTCGAGACGATGTAGTATCCGGCAAAGGCGCGTGCGATCGGCCTGATGAACTCTTCGATCTTCATCGCCGCCCAGGCCAGGACCGTCGGCGGGACATAGATGATATCGCCATCTTCGAGCAGGACGTTCTTACTCATGTCACCGTGGATGACCATGTTATGCCAGTTGACCTCGAAGATTTTGGACTTGCCGCTTGCCGTCCTCGCCGGCCGGATGACCTGCATGCGGTCGGTCCAGGCCAGGACCGTGGGGCTGCCCGCCAGGGCGATCGCCCCGATAACGGTGTCGCGCCCGGAATAGACCTGGGCGCCGGGACTGGCGACCTGACCCAGTACGTAGTATCTCTTGCTTCGGAACGCGACGACACGCACGTCCACGGACTTCTCGCCCACCAGGTCCTCCTGGTAAAGGTCGAGGATGTGTTTGCGCAGCTCGGCGGCGACTTGGGCGGGCGTCTTGCCCGCGGCGTCCATCTCGCCGACGCCCTCGAAGCTGATCTTGCCATCCGGGCGAATCTGCTGGCTTTGCAGGTCGATTTCCGGGACCTTCGAGCAGTGCACCGTGATCTCGTCCGGCGGGTGCAGGATGTAGGTCTTCGAGGAGACATCGACCATGTCGGGCAGAGTGAACGCCTCGATATCGCGTGGATTCGACGAGAAGCAGCCCGTCAACGTCACTGGCAGAATGGACACAACCACCAAGGTTATCGGTCTGGCAAACCTCATAAAATTCTCCTTTCTAACTCATGGGGTTGAATTCCGGTCAACATAACCCAATATCCCCGTGTTTACGACATTATCGACATATGCACGGCTGGTATCAACTTATCCTAACACAAAAGTCAAAAAAAGTAGAAAGATGGATAAGTAAGCCTAAATACGATGGCTTCCTCTGTGACATTTATGTAAAATAGGGTATTATTGTCGCCTCTCACGGAGATGAATGTAAGCCCCGGGCAACGACCGAAGACCGCCGCCGAGCGACTGTGGACGATTACTGCGCGTCCTAAATCGGCATCCTTCCAACGCATAGGGACGACTCCTTTCGTGCAGATTATAGGGACTAGCTGCAGACTTGTCCAGAAGATGTTCCGATAATACTGCGTTTTTATCTCCAAGAAATGGTGTAGTGTGCAGGCAGGGCGCCGGGCTCAGGCGATTGGCTTGCGTGGGCAGGGCAAGCGGACGGCTCTCCATTTTGCTTGACTTGATGCGGAGTATCTGGTAGAATGCATGTCGTCGGAAGCGGGGGCTGGAAAAGGAAGAATATGACACCATGGCTTGAAACTGCGGGAGTCGTTTTGGTAGCGTTGACGGGTGCCGGCGCGGGCGGCTTCTTGTCACGTCTCAGCAAGCCATACTGGGTATTGGGCTATCTCGTGCCCGCCGGGCTGATTGCTATGCTCGCGTTAGTGCGCTTCGATCCGGCCCTGGCTTTTGTTAGGCCGTTCGTGTGGATCGCGAGCGGGCGCATTCGGTTCGTGACGCTCTCTCTGGGGGTGGCGATGGGGCTGACGGTGCCGCTCTCGCGTCTGCCGTACAAATGGGAAAAGCTGGTCGTCTGCCTGGTGATGGCAGGGTTCGTGTCGTGGTTCTCGGTCTTGCCGTTTCTGATGCCCGCTCTCGTACGTGGCCGGCTGGCGAACCTTCGGACGCACTTCGATGAGAACGGTATCTGCCGGCAGACGACGGATTACACGTGCGGCCCCGCTGCGGCCGTGACCGCCCTCGAGCGATTGGGCTTGCCCGCCGAGGAGGGGGAGTTAGCTGTGCTGTCCTATTCCAGCCCGGTCACGGGAACCCTGCCAGCCTGTTTGTCTTCAGCCCTTCAAAGCCGCTACAGGGCGAACGGCTTGCGATGTCGGTATCGTCGCTTTGTTTCGATCGATCAGCTCAACGATTCCGGCGTCACGTTGGCCATCGTGAAGGAAGGGTTATTGAAGGATCACTGTCTTGCCATCTTACGGGTGACAGATAACGGAGTCACCGTGGCCGACCCCGTCACGGGCGTCCGCTTGATGTCCGCCCGCCAATTTGAGAAGATATGGCGCCACTCAGGCATCGTCCTCCAACGGGATCCCGTCCAGAGGATATGACCTGCTCGAAGGAAATCGAACTTGCTGCCTGAAGAAGCCCGGCGCGTCATTCCGAGCGTAGCCGAGGAATCTGTTCAAATAGGCCCGCGAAGCGGTTCCTCATTTCGTGGTTTCAGTTTTGTCAGAGCCTCCTGGACAGAACTCACAGGGCTAAACAGGATCATCCACAGGGCAAACGAACAGGCAGGGCGCCGAGAATCGCACCGATTATCTCGATTCAGCGGTGCTCGAAGTGTTCCTCATGATGTTCCTCTCGCCGGTGCTCATAGTGTTCCCACGGCCGCAGGCGATGGTGCTCGTGCCATTCTCTGCGCCTGGGTTCGTTCCATTCCCAGTACCCATCCGGGTACGCTACGGCGACGCACCCGTTCATTGCGAGCATCAACAGCCACATCACGAGAAGCAAAAAAACGCGTTTCATCTTTTCGGCCCTGAACGATAACGATTCTCAAATTTGTCAGAAACATCATACTTGCCTTTTCCGCGATTCTATGAATAAGGGTTACTTGCCGAGATAGGCAAATTCTTAATTTCTCACGGGGAAATTGCTCAGATGCCCAGCGCGACCGGGACGGCAGCCGAAGGAGCGACACGGATACCCATGGGGCAAGTCTACACGGCCCTTTCTTAGACGCAGATTCACATGGATTAACACTGTTTTGGAAAGAGGTCTAGTACGGCGTCAGAACAAGAACTATGAGCATGTCATTGCGAGCGAAGTGAAGCAATCTTAAGACTTTGCGTAACCCAGTGGTTGAGATTGCTTCGCTCTTCGCAATGACATTTTCCCTATTTTAGCTTTGAGGTGGTACTAAGAGTGGAGAGACTCTTTTGCGAGGCGTTTTGGCGAGCGGAGAAGGCTGGTTGCGTTTAGCGCTTTGCGG
>JARRQQ010000283.1:0-15186 GCA_037381725.1 Sedimentisphaerales bacterium | reverse complement strand
GACTGCACTTGCCGAAATCGCCGTCGAAGCTGATCGATAGCTCGGGCGGTGGCCAGTCGGGCCAGCAGGGCGGGGAAATTTCGCACCCGTTGACGCCGGCAGAAGCCCAGGGCGGAAACGAACGTCTCCTGGAAGCAATCGGACGCATCCGCATGATTGCCCAGCAGTCTGTAGGCCGTCTGCCAGACCGCCGGGCCGTGCTCCTCGATAATTGTATTCCAATCAACCACTTGCACGTTCCACTGGAACCTCTTGCTCGTATCAGCTCACGCTGGGTTTCTCATCGGGGCAACCAATACCCATCGCACATCCGCGCCACGTGCCGCCACTCTATTAGTCGCCGGATTGAATGACTTTATTACAAGAAGATAAAGAGATGAAATCAGGAAAGCAACAGATGAGACGACAAGTTGTGTCCGGCCTATTTTCTTGGTCTCAGCAGAGCTCCATCGCCCGACCTGTCTGTTCGGCACGACCTGTTCGGAAAAAAGTGCAACATTTTGTTTGATTTGTTCGGGTTTTTTCTTGCAAAGAATTTCATCGTGTGTAACAATGCGGATGTTTCATCACTTGGTGGCAAAGAGAATGAGAAGTGAAGGATCGGGGCGTTTACGCGTGGAGGCTGAAATGGCTGCAAGAATCACGAGCACAAGGTTGGTAGGGGCAGGATGTCGCTTCGGCCGCAACGTTGTTTTCATTTTCGCCGTCGCCCTTCTCATTTCCTACACGTTGTCACTGGTCGGCTGTAATGCCCCGCAGGCGGGCGTCACAGGCGCTGACAGTGCGCGGAAGATACCGCAGGACGCCAGGAAAGCTGAGCTGCTAAAAGAGCTTGACCGCAAATTCGCGAATCCTCAGGCGCATATGGAGTTAGCCCGGATATATCAGGCCGAGGGACTCACGGAGAAGGCCGAGTATCATTACAACGTCGCCTTGAATTTCGATCCCGCCTTGGTGGACGCGAAAGCCGGGATGGTCAAGCTGTTTTTGGACAGCAACAACCCGGCTAAGGGCAAGGACTATGCCGACCGCTACATCGACGGTGCATCGGCTTCGTCGACGCAGTCGATTCGGCTCGGTAAGGCGTTTGAAGAACGGCAGCTTGATGATTATGCGTTGAAGTGTTATCAGCAGGCGCTTCATGTGACGCCCGGCTCGGCCAGAGCGAATGCACAGCTCGGTTTTTATTATCTGCGCAAGGGCGACAAAGACCAGGCCAAGGAATATCTCGTGGACAGCTTCCAGCTTGATCCTACCCAGCCGGACGTGGCGGGCGAGTTGGGCCGGCTCGGTGTGGAAGTGAGAATACCGCAGACCGAGCAAGCCACGGTGACGGCAAAGTCGACTAACGAGAAGCAATGGAGAATCGTCGCGAAACAGGGCTTGATCCAGGTCGAACCCATTGTGCAAAAAGGTGAAAAGAAGAAGAATAGCAGTACTAATAAATGATAGTCGGTGTTCCGATTGGTCGTTGGAATAGATCGAATATCAACAGTTGAATATGTGACGTTGCTTTTTCATTGCCCCGTGGCGAACGGATGCGCTGCGGGGTGCTTTATTTTCCATTCACTATTTTCAAGAGTTCCTTTTTCGGGTACATTCTCCGGAAACCGTGGCTTGTAGAGCTTCTGTAAAAAAGTGTGCTTAACCTCCAATCTTGCAGAAGCCTTCGCAGTTAATAGGAGATGGATACCATGCTCGGACTGCACGTCGCAGACATTGTCGTATTGGGCCTTTATCTGCTTGGCATGGCAGCTATCGGTTTCTGGAGCGCCAAGAAGATAAAGCAAAGCAGTGACTTCTTCATGCCTCGGCGGTTCGGCAAAGCCATGATGGTGATGTTCGGATTCGGGGCCGGAACGCATTCGGACCAGGCGGTGGGCGTCGCGTCGAAGAGCTTTTCGAGCGGGCTTTCCGGAATCTGGTATCAGTGGCTTTGGCTTCCGTGCACGCCGTTCTACTGGCTGATCGCTCCAGTGATGAGGCGGTTTCGCGCCATCACGACGGGTGACGTTTTCGAGGCGCGGTACAACCGGAGCGTCGCGATGCTGTATGCCGTGATCGGGATGATGAATCTGTCGGTGAATATCGGTCTGATGCTGCGCGGCTCGAGCGAGGTGATCTCCGCGAGTACGCGGGGGCTGCTCTCGGCCAATATGGCGATTGCCGTGATGACGGTCGTCTTTGTCGTATACGGCGTCGCCGGAGGACTTGCGGCCGCGATCATCACGGACTTCATCCAGGGCATCCTGACCATCATCTTCTCCTTCATGCTGCTACCGCTCATTATGAACGCCGTCGGATGGATGGACGGGATCCGTGCCGCCATCACCGATCCACAGAAGCTGACCCTCGTCGCCCCGGCGGAAATCGGATTTTTCTACATCGCCGTCATTGCGTTCAACGGCCTGGTGGGGATCGTGACCCAACCGCACACCATGGCCAACTGCGCCGCGGGCAAGACCGAGATGGAAGGGCGGTTCGGCTGGATGTTCGGCAATATCATCAAGCGTATCTGCACCATTCCCTGGTGCTTGACGGGGGTGGCCGCGATTGTCTACTTCGGCAGTCGAGGCATAGAGATCGAGCCGGACAAAGTGTTCGGAGCAGTGGCCGGCGACTTCTTGCCGAAGATTCTACCGGGAATACTGGGAGTCTTTTTGGCCGCGCTACTGGCGTCCGTAATGAGCTCATGCGATGCGTTCATGATATCCTCGTCGGCGCTCTTTACCGAGAATATCTACAGACCGCTATCTCCGAACAAGCCGCACGGGCATTATGTCACCGTAGGGCGTATCGCCTCCGTTGTCGTAGTCTCGGGCGGCGTGGCTTTTGCTTTCTGGTTGCCCGGCGTTGTCGCGGGGCTGGAGATATTTTGGAAGGTCTCGGCGATGATGGGGCTGGCTTTCTGGCTGGGACTGTTCTGGCGGCGGACGACGGTCGCCGGGGCGTGGGCGGCTACGCTGGTCGCCTTTGCGGTCATGCTTTTCACGAGCAAGATTTCGTTCGGCTCGTATGTCCTCTGGGATTTCGACGCTCGCTGCGCAAGATATCTGCCGGACTTCATGCTCTGGAACGGCCAGCTCTATCTGCCCTGGCAGATGATTCTATATCTTGCGACGGGACTTGTCAGTGGTATCGTTGTCAGCCTCTTCACGCAACCGGTGGCCGGCGAGAAGCTCGATAATTTTTATGCCCTGATCCGGACGCCGGTCAAGCCGGGCGAGCAGCCCGACGTCCCCTGCACGTTGCCGGCCGACGCCGTTGTCCCCGCCAAGCGAAACATCTTCCCGAACACGAGTCTCGAATTCATGGTCCCGACGCGCACGTCCGTGACCGGGTTCCTGATCGGCTGGACCTTCGTCGCGGCCATCGTCACCGTCGTCTATTTCATCGCCAGCACATAGCAGTGAGGCTGCGAAAAATGATACGAAATGTAGCAAGCTATACGTTGTTTGTGTTTTGTCTGGCCGTTATCCCAGGTTATGCTCGCAGCGAGGCATTGCCTGATTGGCAGCGTCGCGCGGACTTTGAGGACAAGGCGTTCGAACTCGGCGAAGGCAAGGGCGAGTTTCACGCCTGGGGGCGAGGCCGGGACTTCCGCGTTTTCTTCGACGAATTTCTTCCAGCTCTTTTCGAGCGAACGATTGTGTTGGATGAGTTCAAACCGAGCAGCGAGCTTCTTTGGATCTTCACGGGTCCGCGCGGCGGGTTCACAGTGACTATCGATTCCGACGAGGTGAGTCTCAACCAGCGCTATTACGATTCATTCGCGTTTAATCTGATCAACAAGAGCAACACTAGGCACCCGGAGTGGCAGACCGCGCCGCAGAAGGCCCAATACGAAGGCTCATTGGAAGCAGTGACGGTCACGATGGATCACAAGCTGGGCTTCTCGGTGGCATTAAACGGGCGGACGGTCCTCCATCAGGAGTGCCTGTTCGATCTCAGCCGGCATCAGCTAAGACTGGCCGGGGGCAAAGGTCACGCAAAGGGAAAGATGCTCGAGCCGACATCCGAACCCGCCACTGTACGTATCGATCCGGCCGCACGGCATCAGACGATGATGGGATTCGGAGGTATCGCCACGCCCACCGCCTATGCTCAACTCGGCGATGAAGGCAAACGCCGATGGTGGAAACTGGTGCAAGAGTACAATCTGCTTATCCAGCGCGAGTATCCGATCGGGCAGCGATTGAATCGTCAGATGGACAACTGGGACGTGCTTGAGGATGCCACGCCCCACTACTACGGCGACAACTTCCCGAACGGTGAGATCAGTGACTTTGACTATATCAGAAAAATCCGTGCGCTCGGCGGAAAGGTCTGGTTTGAATTTTGGGCCTTGCCCCCGTGGGTCGGTGATGACGTGGAGAAATACGCCGAGGCGATGGTGCGCTATTGTCAGGTCTCCAGGGAAAAGGCCGGGGCGCCGCCGGACGTTGTCGGAATTCAGAATGAGATTAAGCAATCCGCGTCGATGTTTCACAAAATGACCTTGTCGTTGCGTCGCCGGCTGGACGAGGCGGGTTTCAAGTCGGTCCGCATCCACATGAGTGACAGCGGACGGCTCGCCGGTGGAATCGAACGGGCCCAGAAGTTTCACGCTTCCCAGCAAGCATGGGCCGCTATCGACTATTCGGCCACGCACATGTACGACTATCAGAGCTTCTTCACCAACCCGGACGGCTTCGATGGCCGGATGGTGAAGTGGAATGAATTGACGGGCGACAAGCCCTTCCTGTCCACGGAACTGTGTATCAACGATGGCAAGTACCAGTGGCCCACGTATCGCGTGGCTCTGACGATGGGCCAGCTTTACCATAAGAATCTTGTCCTAAGCGACGCGGTGGCGATTTGCTACTGCTGGACGCTCTTAAACGTCGTTCAACCTTCTTATGGCGCCACGCGGTCGTTATGCGTACCGGACCGCTCACATGGTTTTGTCCCGGCTGCGTCGAGCCACCAGCTTCGCGTTTTCGGCGCGTACAGCCGGCGTATCCGAGAAGGGATGGTCCGTGTCGAGGCCGCGACGGATGCCGACGATTTGCTTGCTTCGGCTTTCGCCGGTGATGGCGGAGCTGGCACGGTCGTGTTGGTGAATCGCTCGACAACGCCGCGCCGGCTGCGAGTGCTTTGGCCCAACGTGAAATTGTTTCCCTGGGTTCTAACAAAAGTAACTGAAAGTAAGTCCTTCCATGATTCGAAGAACATCCGACCAGACAAGCAACGCCGTGCATTCTGATGCGGGCTCGTATGGCAGTGGATTCACGCCGTTTCAGACACCGCTGCCGCGATCGGTGCAATCCTGGGAGAAGCGAAGGATCGCACTTCGCAAGAAGCTGTGGCAATTGCTCGGCGACTTGCCGGAGTTGTTTACACCTGATGCGGTTATCCAGCAGAGACAATCAGGAGACGGCTATGAGTTGGAGCGATTCACGTTTGATAACGGTATCGGCCATACGGTATATGGTTACGTGCTGATCCCGTCGGGGCGCGAGAAGCAAAAGCCAGCCATTCTCTATCATCACTATCACGGCAACAAGTATAAAAGCGGCAAAGAGGAAGTTCTTACCAGGGCTTTTCCCAAGCTCGACTTTGCGACGGGCGAGGCGCTCGTGCGGGAAGGCTACCTCGTGCTTTGCATCGATGCGTACGCCTTCGGCGAGCGGCGATTCCAGGGACCTGCCGGCGAAAAAGAAGAAGGTAGGAGGACGGAAACGTCGCTTTTCAAAATGTTCCTATGGCAAGGGCGGACGCTGTGGGGGATGATGGTCCGGGATGATTTGTTAGCACTGAATTACCTTCTCTCGCGTCGAGAGGTCGACGCCAGACGCATCGCGGCGATGGGGATGAGCATGGGCTCGACCCGGACGTGGTGGGCGGCGGCATTGGATGAGCGGATCAAGGTCGCCGTGAGCGTGGCATGTCTGACACGGTATCAGAATTTGATCGCCCACGGCCAGGTCAAGCAGCATGGCATCTACTACTATGTGCCTAACGTGCTCAAGGAAAAAATCGACACCGAGTCGGTCGTGGGCTTGATTGCGCCAAGGCCGCACCTGACGCTGACCGGCGATAAGGACGGCGGCTCCCCCGCCGACGGCGTCCGGATCATCAATGCGTACCAGGAATGTCTTTACAAACTCTACCGCAAGTCCGAGAATTTCCGTGGCGTGATCTATAAAGGTCTTGGCCACCAATATACACCCGAGATGTGGGACCAGACGCTGAATTGGCTGAGGACACATTTGTGACGCCAACGGGCGTGAGATTGAAGGGAAGAGAAATGAGACGAATCAGTCTGTGGATTTTAATGGGGTTCGTTGCTCTTACGACCAGCCCGGCTATTGCGGCGGAGCGGCTTTACGACGTGCGTGACTATGGCGCAAAGGGCGACGGCAAAACGCTGTGCACTGCGCCCATTCAGAAGGCCGTCGACGCATGTTCGGAATCGGGAGGCGGAACGGTTTATCTGCCGCCCGGCACGTATCTGTCCGGCGCGATCACCTTGAAAACCGGCGTGACGCTCAGACTCGATCCCGCTTGCACATTGTTGGGCAGTACGAATCTCAAAGATTACCCGCCTACCGTTCAGGCCTTCAGGTCTTACACGGACAACTATACGGACAAGAGCCTGATCTACGCCGAGAAAGCCGAGCGCATCGCCATCACGGGTGGCGGCACCATCGACGGCCAGGGTGCGTCCTTCGAGGGTCCGTACAAGGTACGCCCTTATATGATTCGAATTATTGAGTGCAAGAACGTCACGGTCGAGAACGTGACCATCAGGAACTCGCCGATGTGGGTGCAGCATTATTTAGCGTGTGACGACGTGCGCATCACCGGCGTCACCGTCCGAAGCGTCGTCAATCACAACAACGACGGTATCGACATCGACTCGTGCCACAGGGTTGTCATTTCGGATTGCAGTATTCGATCCGGCGACGACGCCATCGTGTTCAAGAGCACGTCGGCCCGGTTGTGCCGGGACGTGGCGGTCAGCAATTGCGTCCTGAGCACGCGATGCAACGCTCTGAAGATGGGAACCGAGTCCAACGGGGGCTTTCAGAATATCGTGATTACGGGCTGCGCGATTTACGACACACGGCTGGCGGGCGTCGCCCTGGAGATCGTGGATGGCGGCACGATGGACCGCGTGGTCGTCTCGAATATCACGATGAACAACGTCGGCGCCCCGATTTTCCTGCGATTAGGCAATCGCGCTCGTCCGTTTAAGAAAGATATGGAGAAGCCGGGCGTTGGCGTCATGCGAAACATAACGATCAGCAACGTCGAAGCGACCGGCGCCAATCCCACGGGCTGCGCGATCTGCGGCTTGCCCGAAGCGGTGATAGAAAACGTCACGCTGAGCAACGTGAGGCTGTCCTTCGCGGGCGGCGGAACGAAAACCGACGCGGCCCGACCCATCCCCGAGGAGCAGACGGCTTACCCGGAATACAAGATGTTCGGCAAGTTGCCCGCGTATGGATTCTACGGTCGGCACGTCAAGGGCCTCAAGCTGCTCAACGTACAATTGCAGTACTCGAAGCCCGATCAGCGACACGCCTTGGTCCTTGACGACGTGGAAGACGCACTGATCGACGATCTCGATGCTCCATTCTCAGCGGGCGCCGAGGCGATTGTTCGGCTGACTAACGCCAGGGATGTCTTCCTTCGCGGCTGCAGGCCAAAGGCCGGGACGGATGTCTTCTTGAAAATGGAGGGTGAGCGGAGCAAGGGGATTGTTCTGGTCGGCAATGATTTCAGCAATGCTGCCAAAGTCATTGAGCCATCGGCGGATGTTCCAACGAAGGCGGTATCGGAAATAGCGAACGTGGTTAACTGAGAAAGAGACACATGATTCTTCCGAAATATTCTTTTGGAATCGGCGACAGGTTTTGTCATCAGGGCAAGGCGCAACTGTCTGCCGTGATGAAGGCAAACGAGTCCGGCCTGAATATCGCGCCCGTTTGGAACAAGTCGAACAGAGAACACACGATCATCGGAACGACCCCGGCGGACACCCGCAAGGAAGCGGACGACGCCGTGGCGGCTTGCGGATACGAAGGACCCTATTTCGTGGACGCCGATCATATAGGATTAGGTAACGTGGACGCGTTTATCGAATCCAGCGATTTCTTCACGTTAGACGTCGCCGACTTCATTACCAGGCCGGCCGACGAAGCGGATGTCGATTCGTTCGTCAGCAAGCATAGCAAATACGTCGGCTCGCTCGCCGTTGACGGGATCGACCGCAACTTGGAGGTCTCCGCCGCGCAAATCAAGACGATAGCTGAGAAGTTCCTGTTTGCTATCCAGCAGGCGGGCAAGATTTATCGCCACGTCGCCGAGGCCAAAGGGGAGGGCAGCTTCATTACGGAAGTCTCGATGGACGAAACGGACCAGCCGCAGACGCCGGTCGAGATGTTCTTTATCTTGGCGGCTATCGCCGACGAGGGGATTCCGGCGCAGACAGTCGCACCGAAGTTTACCGGGCGATTCAACAAGGGCGTGGATTACGTTGGCGACGTGGCCGGCTTTGCCAGAGAATTCGAGGAGGACGTGGCGGTCGTGGCCTTTGCCATTCGAGAATTCGGGTTGCCGGAGAGCCTCAAGCTGAGCGTTCATTCCGGCAGCGACAAATTCTCCATCTACCGCCCGATGGCCGAGACGCTGAAGAAATTCGACGCGGGCCTGCATCTCAAGACGGCGGGCACGACATGGCTGGAAGAGCTGATCGGCTTGGCGATGGCCGGCGGCGAGGGGCTGTCCATCGCCAAAGAAATCTACGCCAAAGCACTCTCGCGACTCGGTGAATTATGCGGGCCGTACGCCACCGTCATCGACATCGATACGGCGAAACTACCCAGCCCTCAAGAAGTGAACGCATGGGACGAGCAGGGTTTCGCCTCAAGTTTAAGGCATGACCCCTCGTGCGAGCGATACAATCCGAGCCTTCGCCAGCTTTTGCACGTTGCCTACAAGATCGCCGCGGAGATGGAAACCCGTTTCACCGATGCGCTCGATACCTATGAAGACGTCATCGCGCGGAACGTGAGCGAGAACATCCTCGAGCGACACATACGACCCATCTTTACGGAACACCCTCCAGCCAGAGGTCACAGAAAATCTTAAGATCGAAAACATCGACGAGGCCGGACTGGTCGACGTCGGTCCCCTCACAATAGAAGTTGCCGGTATTGCACCGGCTGTCGAGCCAGTGCGAGGCGAAGAAGGCAAAGTCGACGAAATCGACGCCATCCGGGCAAAGAAAATCCGCGTCTTGCCCATGCCGCCGGCGCTGGTGGGCTGGCCGCTGGTTTCGGTGTCCCAGAGACATTGTATGACGTCCCCCAGGGCCCTGACGTAACCGGTTACCCCGCCGACGTGCTGACGCCCTGATACACTGCCTGCCGAATAGGATTTGTTGGCCCGTCCGCGTTCTACCTGTCCGACCAGGCCACCGACGTACGTATCGCCGACGACGTCGCCGGTGGCATAGCAATTGTTCACAACGGCCGTCTCATCTCCTGTCTTGCCCGCGAAGCCGCCGACGTCCAGCGTCCCCGAGACATCAGCCCTCGAATACGACGTGTTTATGGTGCTATCGAGAACCAGTCCGACGAGTCCGCCGACGTACGAATCACCGGTGACGGTCCCAGTCGAGGCGCAGTTGACGATTCTGCCCGTGCTCGTACCGACGAGTCCGCCGATATCGTCATCGCCCGAGACCTCGGCGTTCTTGACAGAACAGTTGGCGATTGTGCCCGAATCCAGATAGCCTGCCAGCGCGCCGACGTCACTTCCCTGCGCGATGACCACGGGGCGGACCAGTCTCAAATTCTTGACCTGGCCGCCCACGTATCCGAACAGTCCGATGTAACGATCAAGCGTCGATGTGAGATTGAAGTTGGAGATCGTGCAGTCGTTGCCGTCGAAGATGCCGCTGAAGGACGCGGTCCTCGACGTTCCGATGACGTTGTACGTCGCCTCACCAAGCTCGCTCAGGTCAATATCGGCGATGAGCTTGAATTGCTTGCTCCAATGGCCCGGCGTAGCGCCAATGTCGTTGAACTGTGCAGCCGTCGCGATGAGAAAGGGACTGCTCTGCGTGCCGCTTCCCCCGGCGTACTGGGCCTCAGCCGGCAAGACGAAAAGGCACAGAATCACCAGCGAGAACAGCGGTATCTTGGATTTGACGTTTTCTTCGTGGAGTTCTGGAAGACGTAAAATCTTTTGTAGACAGCACATAGTCGCCCTCCTTCAGGAAACAAATGGGCCTCTTTCTGCTACTTCTTCCTTGAGTATACCGCTTTTCGAGGTTGTGGTCAAGGAAGTTTTGGCTGAGAGACGCTCGGCTGCGGTCCGGACTTGAAAAGGCACATTATGAACGTTGCAACGCCGAGCAGATAGCCGACGACAAACAGCCACGGATAGAAGTATGAGGCGTAGTCCGGCTCGGTGATGTGGACGCCGGCGATTACAAAAGACTCGACCACAATCACTGCGGACAGCGCGAAGGCGAGCCAGTGCGACAAGGTCGTCCTAATGGACCAACCGAAAGAATCCCAGCAGAGTATGATGACGGCGAAGACGAACATCGTCACGGAGATAAGGACAGGGTAAAAGAACGGCGATGCCCACGTAAGTGGTATAAGGAACAGAATGTCCCAGTCCATGATGGAGGCGGGCCAGTCGAGAAGGACCTTGAGCCAGACGTAATAGAAGATGTCCCAAATGGCAAAAATGACCAGGGAATAGGCGATGCGCTGTCGGCGATTCCGGCCGAACAGCCACGCGCCTGTGAAGATCAAGACAATCGTCGCTGCTTCTCGGCCGATTTCAGTAAGTAGAATACGCAGGGATGAGGGGGTCTTACCGAACACGGTCATGGGAAACGTGAATCCGCCGGGGTGGAAGATCTCCCGTAAGTAGACCACGACGGCCGCTTCAATGTATCCGAAGGCAATGCTGAAGACGATGGCGACGCCCAGCCTTCCGAGCGTGGTCGTCAAAGGCTCGGGAGAGAGTTCTGCCGGTTTGGCATTCGCGCGCATGATTTCACACCCTCTCCAACTCTTCGAGTATCGCCGGGATGATCTTGTCCTCGGGAACGACGGCGATCCGCCGGCCGCCGCGATAAAGGAAGGCTTTGTTCCGAGCGGCGCAGATAGCCAGCTCAGCGTCGGCGGCTTCGCCTGGCCCATTGACCACGCAGCCCATCACGGCTACGCGCAGCGGCTTGTCGAGTCCGCGCAGAGCCTTGTCCACGCGACGCGCCAGCTTGACGACGTCGATCTCAGCCCGGCCGCACGTCGGGCATACGATCAGCTCCGGATTCGAGCGGTCCTGGAGACCGAGCGAGTCGAGAATCTGCCGCGCGATCCGAACCTCCTCGACGGGATCGCCGGCGGCGCTGACACGGACCGTGTCGCCAATGCCCTCCGCCAGGAGCGTTCCCAACGCAACCGCGGAAGGAATGGCTGCGTCTTCAGGCAAGCCGGCGTGAGTCAGGCCGAGGTGGAGGGGATAGCCGAACGCCTCAGCCATCCGGCGGTTGATCTCGATGGTCCGAAATACGTCGCTGCTTTTGGCGCTAAGAACCAGTCGGGTGAAGCCGTGGCTCTCGAACAGGCGAACGTACTTTTTCATCTCCCTCAACATGAGAGCAACGCGCCTTTCGGCCGGGACCTCCTCTTGCTTGAGATCCCTGATACTGGCTTCGTTGACGCCGATGCGGATCGCGGTCTTGTGCGTCCTGGCGGCGTCGATGATTCGCAGAATGTCCTTTCGTTTCTTGATGTTACCTGGATTCAATCTGACTTTGGCGGCGCCGGCTTCGATGGCCTCGATGGCCCGCTCGGGGCTGAAGTGCACATCGGCGATCAGAGGCACGTCCACCCTCCGGACAATTTCGGCGAAGGCCGTCGTGTCGGCCCGCCGGGGCACGGCGATTCGGACCAGTTGGCAACCGGCATGAACGAGCTGACGGACCTGTCTCACGCATCGGCCGACGTTGGTCGTGGGCACCTTCGTCATGGATTGGATGACGATCGGCGACGACGAGCCGATCTTCACGGAGCCTATCGGGGTGCTTTTCGTTTTTCTTCGTTTGATCACAACGAAATTGTAGCCTGTTTGGCACGTTTTCGCAAACGAAAATGGCCGGCCCCGTTTCCTCTCGATGCCGAGAGGGTAACCTCTGGAGCGCCTTAGTAAAGTGTCATGTTGAATTCGGTCCCCAGGGGAGCAGGTGGGTCGGGCTTCTTGCCGCGGGTGTTCTTGTATATGTACACGGCGTAGGGCGTAACGATGAGCACGTCGCGGACACCGTCGCCGGTCATGTCGCCGATAAGCAGGCTCTGTTCATACCCTGGTTGCCCCGCGTCCGCTCCTGCGCTCGGCGTATGGAAGGTGGCGATCCGCCGCCCCTGGTGATCGTACAGCCCACCATTGTGACCCACGAGAATCTCGTCGATGCCGTCCCCCGTCCAGTCCAGAAGGCAATGATGGCGGCTATAATCGGTCACGAGCCGGCCAAGATATTGGCCCTGCTCGCCCAACACCCAAATGGGACTCTTCCCCAAAGGCTGGTGGTCGATATCGACACACATCTGAGGCCCGGGCTGGTCGGGTATGATATGGCCAATATCTACGGATTCAAAGTGAGAGCCCGCAATTTCCCACAGGGCTTCACCATTGCCATCGATGAGAGCGATGCAGTTGGCTCCGCAGAGTGTGATTGCGATGCGGAATGCCTCGGGAGAGGCGCCGCGACGAACAATGCGAGCACAATCCAGATGTCCCCGTGACTGATCCGCTTTCTTTGACTTGAAGACCCAGCGAACCGAACCATCGTGATTCAACAGGGCGTAGCCGGCCATGATCTCATCACGCCCGTCGCCGTCTATGTCAATCGGTCGCGGCTGATGGGCCGTCCGGAATCCGCCGGGGTCCTCGACAGCCCAAAGCAGGTCGCCCCGCCGATTGTATGCCCAAATCCGGTGATAGCGATCTTTCACGAGAACGTCAGTGGGCCGATTGCCGCCGGAGAGATTGCAGAACACTAAGCAATCGGTTGCTTCTTCCTGGATGGGTATGCGCCGGATTTCGCGCCCGGTCGCGCCTTCAAGCTCGACCAAAGCTCCTTTGGTACAGAGCACGACTTCGTTTTTGCCGTCGCCGTCCCAGTCGTGAATCTGACAGGCGACGTCGTGATGCCATTTCTTCCGGCCGACATCTGGATTTCCCCATCGCCACAAAACCGATCCGTCAAGGTCCTGTGCTACCGCCGTCGTTGTGTAGTGCACGTCGTCCTTGTTGAAATTCTCAGAGCTGACGATCTCAGCGGCACCGTCCCCGTCTACGTCACCCGCGACAACCCATTGTCCTCCGTAGTCGGGATCGAGAGGGACGATTTTGAAGGGCTGAATCAGGGGAACCTTAGCATCCGGCTCACCCGTGTCACTCGTGTCGAAACAACTGAAGCTCGGTTCTTCCGCATACGCAGATGAAAAGGAACTGACGGCAATGAAGATGAAGGACAGAAACCATCGAAATGCCATTCTCATGCACGCAACTTGTCTTGACTGCATTGTTATTCTCCGAAAACACAGGTAAACTCTATTATCGTACTCTGGGTCGATTTGTGCAATCCTTTTGTCCCTTCATCTGTTAATGGAGGACGGTTGGAATTCGATGGTCGCTTGCGATTCATTCTCACCGCGTGTCATTTCGACCGAAGTGCCCTGCGCCTCCTTTGTCATTTCGACCGAGCGCAGCGAGTGGAGAAATTTGGCCCCCGAGGAAAACACGCTCCATCCCCGGCAAGATGTCTCGACTGCGCTCGACATGACAGAATGCACCCAAGGATCTTACTCAGGTCCCATGAAATCTCTCGCCCTATTGCGGTAGGGGCCCGGCGCGCGTTAGCGCCGAGTGGTTCTTGACTTCTCAAGGAGCGAATGGTATCTTTTTCTGCCAAAGGATGACACAATGCAAGATTTGACTCGCCGGCAATTCGTAAAACTCCTGGGTCTTTCCGCCGTCACGACAGCGCTGCCGAAGGTCGCGTCAGCACGGGCGTCGGCCCGTAAGCCGAACATCCTTTATATCATGGCTGACGATCACACGAGCCAGGCCATCGGATGCTACGGGCTTCGTCTGAGCAGGTACGCGCACACGAAGAATATCGACCGCATCGCGGCGGAAGGGGCCTTGCTGAAGAATTGCTTTTGCACGAATTCGATTTGCGTTCCAAGCCGGGCCACCATTCTGACGGGTCAGTACAGCCACATCAATGGGGCGACAACGCTGAGCGGCCGGCTCGACCCGAGCGCCGACAACGTCGCCAAGCATCTCCGCGCGGCCGGCTACGAAACCGCCATCATCGGCAAATGGCACCTGAAGGAAACGCCCTCCGGCTTCGATTACTACAACGTGCTGCGAGGACAAGGGCGGTATCAGAATCCGATTCTCTACGAGACCGGAAGTGACTGGAAGAAAGGCGGTAAAGAACACACAGGTTATTCGACGGATATCATCACCAATCAGGCTTTGGGCTGGCTCAAGAAACGCGAGACCTCGGACAAACCCTTCTTCCTGATGTGCCATTTCAAGGCGGTGCACGAGCCGTTCTTCAATCACGAGCGATATAACAACCTGTACGCCGATCAGGACCTGCCCGAGCCGGAAGACTTGTTCTGGCCCGAAAGTCCCAAAGGCAAGCGCTTCGAAGGCTGGCCTTTGGAGATTCTCGCGGGCCGGTATCAAAAAAGACCGCGTGCGTACCCGCCGCCGCGGCTCCATACACAGGGTTTGGATGCTGAGGGCGTCCGCAAAGCGACGTATCAGAAGTTCATGAAGAGCTACCTTCGCACGGTAGCCGGGATTAACGACAACGTGGGCCGGCTGTTGGCGTATCTGGACCAGACCGGCGTCGCTCGCGATACCGTCGTCATCTACACATCCGACCAGGGGTACTTCCTCGGTGAGCATAACCTGTTCGACAAGCGGTTCATGCTCGAAGAATCGCTTCGCATGCCGTTCTTGATTCGCTATCCGAGAGAAATCAAGCCGGGGACGAAAGTGGACGATATCATCTTGAACGTGGATTTTGCAGAGCTGTTCCTGGACTACGCGGGTGCGGCGGTTCCGGGTTCCATGCAGGGCCGAAGCTTCCGC
>JARRQQ010000282.1:0-5911 GCA_037381725.1 Sedimentisphaerales bacterium | reverse complement strand
TCATGCCATCGGCGTATTGACCGCAGCACTTCGGGCAGGGGCAATAGGCCGTGACGCGCACGCGAACGGTTTGCCATTCGTCGACTTGCTCTTGAGTCAGCACAGAACTGGGCACACTGGCCGTCTCGACGCGCGCCGATTGTCCGGCGGTGGGCGCACGTTCATCTTTATTTGAATTTGTCAGTGGTTGAACAACCTGGTGTGTTTTGCTTGCAGGAGTTTGCCCCGACGTCAACCATAGGTCAGCTTTCGTATAAGCCGCGCCACCGACGAAACTCAAGACGCACAGAGCGGCGATGAGTGCGCCGCGAACGTCGTCTGCACGTCGAGCCCTTGCCTTTTCCAACGAGAACCCCCCTCAGGATCATTGCGGTCCGGAGCCGCTCACCGTCCCCAGAAGCCTGAACAATCTCCCCTCATTTCTGAGTCATAATTATTATACCCAAAAGCGCTCTCAAATTCAAAGGATTAATCTGATAAGGTCCCCGTGAGGCTGATTGTGTACCTTCGGGAGATAAGGGGGGAGCTTTTATGGGCCGCGGACGGAAAAGCTATTTGGCATTGTCGCCGGCCCCGTCCGTCTGCTCGTAGATACGGGCGATCTGACAGAGCAGTTTTTCGAGCCTGGCATAATACTCATCTTCGGAGAAGCTCTCTTTCGCGTCGCGCAGCTTCACCACCTCCAGTTCCAGATGATCTCGCTCGGTCCGCAGTTGGGGCGGCATCTTGCTCTCGGCCTGGCTGTGAACCAGGTGAATCTGATGGGCGCGATAGCCGTCCAGGGATGCACCGCCCTCGGCTTTCTGCACGGGTCGGACGCCCTGGAACCAATCGGCCCGCGTGCCCAGTCCGTCTCCATTGTCGTCGAGTAGGGCGTGCTCGGTGACCAGCCGGCCTGCTGCGGAGTAGAATTCCGTCGTGCGGTTTGAAGCGGCCAGGAAAGATTCGAGCAGGGACGTCTGGCCGTCCTTGTCGAGATCGTCTTCCGGGCGAGCGATCGCCTCGGCCAAATACTGGCCGAAGTGCGTGAAGTTTTGTTCGAAGCCGCTCTTGGTTGCGACGATCACAACCCGGCCTTCCCCCGAAAGCTTGTTCAGGAAGGGAGCGCTGGATGAGGCGGCGTTGATGATAACGAGCGGACGGCTCATCGGTTTGAGCCATTCGGCCAGATCGTCCCCCGAGACGTCGGGACCTCGCAGATTGAATTTGGCCGCCCTGCCGTCATAGGTCCCGTGCCCGATCAAGATTAGCCATAGGGCTGGAGCCGCCTGTTGAGACTCTTGCCCCAGAGTCTTCTGCAATGCCTTACGGTCGTCCGACTGGCCCGCATCATTCAAGCCGATTGAAATGAACGTCGCGCCAGCTTCGGAGCAGACTTCCTGCCAGCGCTCCGAGCACTGGGTGAACTGCGCTGCATACTGCGGATCCCCCGCAGCCCCGACGACAACAACAATAGTCGGCCTGTCCGCATTTGGGTCAGCAGGCTCACTCGCCGCGCCAACCACGCTGAAGATCAGCGCACCGATGACAGAAGCCAAAAACAATCGAAAATCGCCAATCGTCAATCGAAAATCCCTCATGGCATTCCCTTCCAGCGGCGAAGGGCCCACTCGCCGAGAAAGCACAGTAGAATGAACAGAAATACCGCCGGCAAGACGCCCCGCAAGTCCCAGAGCGGCTTGATCCAGACGTCGGTGACCGGCGCGCTGCGGTGAGGCAGGCTCCGGGCGAAGCTGTTCAGTGCGTTAAGCTCGACAGTCCGGCCTCCAGTCCGGCGGGCAATGGCCTCGAGCAGCGGGCGGTTGGTCTTGATCGACCGGAACTCCTGCGCCTCACGATCCGCGACCCACCCCGCCTCCGCCTCGCCGACCTTCAAGCCGTCCGCGTCGGTGACAACGGCCTTAGCCGTGTAGGCGCCGTCATTGCGCGGCACGTACACCGCCTCAAACAGCCCGGTTTCATTAGCCACGGGTTCGGCGGTCAGGTGTACCGTCTGACTTTCCGTGTCACTCGCCTGCACGTCTATGGCAACCGAGGCGTCCTCCAACGGCTCGAAATCCTTGTCTCGAGCATGCACTCGCAAGACGACCGGCTGGTTTGTCCGGTCTTGCTGCTGTGCCGCCTGCAACGTGATGCGGCCGGGTACGTCGGCGACGAGCCATCGCATCATCTGCCGCCAGAACTTATTCATGTCCTCGTGCATATCCGCATGCTTCATGCCCCATCGCCACAGGTCACCGACCATCAGCGCGCCGGCTCGTCCGCTTCCGTAGCGCTGCACGACCAGAGCCGGGTACGGCCGAGTCGGGTCGTCCCCGATCGTCACGACCGTCATGGCACCAGCCTTAGTCGAGCCGACGCGGTTGAGCACGCGGAATTCGGGCATCGCCGAAAGCCGTTCTCTTTCATCCTGCTGATTGTCGCGCAGCCGGGCCCAGGGTTGCAGCCAGCCTTCGCGCGTCAGGTTCAGGCGGAGCCGCGTGACTTTTTCGGTTTCGGTCAATCGGTCCAGATGCACGGGCAGAATCCGACCGATAGGCGTGCGGTCGAACCCGCCCTTCTGGAAGGATTCTTTTCCGCCAAGCATCAGGAATCCGCCGCCCCGTTCGGCGACGAACCGCCGAAGCAATTCCATCTGGTCATGCGTGAAGAACTCGGCGTCCACGTCGTCGAGGATAACTGCCTCGTAGCCGAACAGGTCTTCGGCCGTCTTGGGAAACCCGTCGCGCAGCTCCGCTTCGTCGCGGGTGCCCAGACGCACGAGAACCGGCTGATCATACTGTTCCGTTTGTTCGGCGTCCTTATTGTCGAAGCCGCGATACAGGGGATTGCCCGCCTCGCCAGGGCGTCCTCGCCAGTCATATTTCGGCTCCCGTTTGGCGACACGGATCAGTCCCACGAGTTGGATTTGCTCGTCTTCATTGACGGCCCGGCGGAGGAATTTGTACTCCCAGTTTGGCCGGCCCGTGACGTAGAGAATCCGATACGGACCTTTGCCCCGGTCCACGACGAGCGTTCGCTGATTGTTGGCCAGCGTCGCTTCCGCTGCTGCTTCGGTCCTATCGGCGGTGTCGTCCTTTGGGAGCTCTTGCGCGACTCGAAGATTATAGAATAAAACGCCTGTCCGGTCGGGACGGAGGCGAAAGCGAAGCGTTTGTTTCTCGTCGTCCCTGTGAATCTTGCGCGTTTGGCGTTCGACCACCCTGCCGGAGCTTTCGACCAACTCGACCGCAATGGTTTTGCCATCATACCCCGATGTCTCGATGTCCACCTGGATCGTCACCGGAGCGTCCTCGAATGACGTCTGGCTAACGGTGAGATTCGCCACGGAAAGATCTTTCGGTGACTGCGAGGCACCGATGACAACCGGATAGACGGGCGGCACGTCTGACAGGTCGTAAAACTGTTCGCCCGTATCCGTCGCACAGCCATCCGTCATTAAGAGAACGCCAGCCAGGGGCCTGCCCTTGTAGCGCTGTGCAACGGTTCGCAGGGCCTCGCCGATGGCGGAACTCTTGCCGTCAAATGCAAGCTCGGAAAAATCCGTCGTTCGGCGAAGACGCGAATCGAACGCATACTGGCGAACCTGGAAGTTGTAGGCTAACGTGTCCAGCCAGTCGGAATCGTCGGCTCGGAAGGCCGCTTGAAGGATTTCGCCCCGCGTGCGGTCCTCGCCGGGATCGCGAATATTCATGCCGCTGCTGTTGTCGGCCACGACCAGGAACAGATTCGCACCGGTCCTGGCGCGTCGCCCGCTCCATAAGGGTTCGACGAGGCACAAGGCGAGCACCAACACGCCTAAGAGCCTGAGAAAGAAAGCCGCCCCGTGAATCGCACCCAACTCCGGCGAGCGGCGGTACGACCAGGCCAAGAGCGTGGCCGCCGCGACGAACACCGACGCAGCTACCCAAATCCAGGGGCTTGCAGGGATAACGACCGATCCGAGCAACATTACTCCTCGCCTCCCAGGTTCTCGTAGTATCTGCGGACCAAATCAGTGAAGCGCCCGGGCACGGGATCGCGGTCGATGGGCACCATCGCTTCATCCGACACAAGCGAGGAAAGCTGCTCGCTGATGCGATCGCGCAGCTCGGTCAGCGGCTTTGTGATCGTCTGCCGGACCAGGTCCCATTGCGGCTTGTTGCCGTGGCGAGTGAATTCCGCCCTTATCGCGCGTGCCTGGTCGCGCACCCGCGCCGCCTCGGCCCGCAACTCGGACTCGCTGAGCATCTCCTCGACGTCGCGGAGACGGTCGGACCATTGCCTGAAGTCTCTGCCCGTAAGCGGACCGTTCGGATCGACTTGTTCCCACGGCCCAATCGCACCCTGATTGCCACCCCAGCCTCTCGGATCAGCCGTTCCGCCGGTCCTGCGTCCGCCAAGTCGTCTCTGCCCGCGCCCGGTCCCATTTCGGGCATCGGCAAGACGACGCTGATTCGCCGGCTGTTCCCGCAAGTTGTTGGGGTCACCGCCCTGCCCGCGACCTGTCCCGTTTCGCGCATCAGCAAGGCGGCGTTGGTTCGCCTGACGGCCTTGTGGATTATTGGGATCTCCGCCTTGCCCGCGACCGGCCCCGGCTTGCGCATTGGCTTGGCGCCGCTGTTGAGCCGTCTGCGAACCCTGTGGCTGGTTCGGATCGCCGGCTTGTCCCCGGCCGGTTCCGCGCTGCGCCTCGGCACGTTCCTGCTCGCTCGACCTCTGGCCCTGCGGTCCGTTGGGATCGCCCTCTTGGCCGGACGCATTGCCAGCACGGGCAATCTCTTCATTGACGTCTCTGATGAGTTGATCGAGCTGCTCTCGTGCCAGACGCAACGATTCGGCCTCGTCGCCCAGCACGCTGTCGGCCGCTTCCTCGACGCCCTTTCTGAGTTCCTCGATGCCCTGTCCCGCCCGTTGCTCAATCTCCTGCGCTTGAGTCAGGAAGTTGCGTCTGAGCAGTTCGCCGGCTACCTCAAGGTCCCGATCGACCTTCTTCGTGCTCGTCTCGCGCACCGTATCGTAGAGCTTTCGCGAAAGCAGCGGTTCCGGCGTCTCGGCCTGCTCGCTGACTTCTTTCATCTGATCGATCAGGGAATCCATGCTCTCTTTCTGTTGATTCATGCGGTCCGCCAGGTCGCGATTCATGTCGGAACCCCTGAGCGTCTTTTGATTCGGGTCGGTCTGTTGCCGCATTTCTTCGGCGATCTGATTCTGTCGCTCGTCGAGCTGGCGGGCTTGCTCGCGCATTTGACGCATCTGTTCGGAGAACTGCCCGGAGGTATTCTGGCGGAATTGGTCCCGCATCTGTTCGAGCTGGCGCTGAGCGCGCGTCGTGGAGGTGATGGCCCGCGAAACCATTCCCTGTTCCAACTCTTCGGCGGATTGACGGATTCCGGACCGGCTTTGGCCAAGCTGTTCCCTAGCGTCGGACATGCGCTGACGATTCTCGGGTCGTTCCATTCGTTCCTGCAATTCATCAACGTCCCGGAGCGCTTCGAGCTGCTTGTCGCGAAGCCGCTTAAGCTCCCGGTTAATTTCCTCTCTCTCTTGCTCGCTCTGTGCCTGTCGAAGGGCTGCTTCCGCCTCTTTGAGCTTCTCACTCATTTCATTCTGTCGCCGCGCCAGATCGCGAAGGCGGCTCTGGACTTGAAGGTCCTCGCGCTGTCTCGTCTGTTCCTGGGACTGGGCCAACCGTTCGGTTTCGTACCGATTCTCCCGTTGTCTGAGCTCCAACTGCTGAAGCTGTCGCTGCGAGCGGGCCGAGCGTGGAGTATTGCCTGCGTTGGCGCTGCGGCTCTGCACCACCTGGTGCTCGCGACCTCTCAATTTGAGCAGTTCCTGGTAAGCCGCCTGCTCCGACGCCAATGCGGGCGTCAGTTCCGTCGTCGATGACGAATCTCCGGCCTGCGTTAGATGATCCAGCGACGTCTCC
>JARRQQ010000281.1:0-5919 GCA_037381725.1 Sedimentisphaerales bacterium | reverse complement strand
GTACGTCGTCCCGGGAACAAGGCCATCCGGAAAGGCATATCCCGGAAAACCGGCCACATAAAACGTGCTGCCCTGATTGCCCCGGAACTCCTCCGAGTCCATCGTGGCGTCACTGACCTCCTCCAGACTGTCGCCGAGATACACGTCGTGCGAGACAGCGAATGCCCCCGCGCGCCACGAGAGCGTCACCCACGTATCCGGATGCAAAGCACCGTCTTTCGGACTCGGACCCGAAGCCAGAGGCTGGATACCTACTCCGACGACCTCATTGACCCAGTTGTTGATGAACTCGGCACAGGTTAATCCTCTATCGTCTAACCAGCCGGGAGGGCCACTACCGGCAGACTGGTTTATAAAAGCCACGTAACCGTCCGTCTCGGTGTTGTGAATAACAACAGGATCAGCCTGTGCGGCATTCTCTGTGCCATCTAAAGAGGCGAATACCGCAGCCACTTCCCAGGGGGCTACAACAGTACTGAGCACTATGGGTCTGTAAGTTATGACGGAGTCACCGAGACTGGGGAGATATTCCTGTCCCGTCGATGTTACGGTCATAGTGGTATTATCCGCAGACACGATGATACCCGAAGCAAGATCAAGGATGTTCGCGGCACCGCTGGGACCGTTGTCACTTTGTCGAGGTCCACCTTCATACGAGCAATATCCGAACCAGTCGCCGACGTTGATGAACATGTTTCCACCATCGAGCCACTCTTCAGCTCGCGAGCCATCCGGTTCCAGATTTGGGAAGGGATAGAGGACACTTGGTACGCATCCGTTCAACCAGATAATGTCCATTTTACCATCATCTGTTCGCTCATCTACCCAGGCGCCAAAGTCATCAAATTGATCGTCACCGAACTTCTGGACGTCCTGGAACAAATGTCCGCTTTCGGCAATGATCGTCTCAACATCGGCGTTCATCGTATCAACGTCATACCAGCCATCGATGTTGGGTGCCCCGACGTAAAACGCTATGTCAGAAGCCACAGCCGTCGCGCAAAATACCAATACGACTCCGAATACCAACATTAGATTTTTCATATTCTTGCCTCCTTATTCTGTCGGTAAACCAGTAGAAGATTCTGCTCCGGTCACACGCCGGAGCAGTCGAGAATGACACCGGGTTCATTCTTGATGCACTTGATCCGCGTGGGTGCGAATTGGTTCTTCACGGCATGTCAGTACCTCCTTCCAGCCCTTCTCATACCCAATAGGGGCGATTAATCAGGGCGCGAAAGCACGCACTTAAACACACATCCTCTGATGAAATCCTTTAGTCGCAAACGCTCTAAACTCGCTTATACCAAACGCAGTGGGGATACGTCAAGGAAAATCCGGCGCTCCCGCCGGGAAAAACGCGGTTCTGAAAGATGAACGTCGAACAGCGAGACACGGTGTCCGGATTAATAGGGCCGGCTCAGAAGATTTTGCGGTAGATGTGGCAGTAGGGAGTCTTTCCGTTCTTCTTGTAGTAGTCCTGGTGATAATCTTCAGCGGGCCAAAATTTGCTCGCGGGCGTCAGCTCGGTCTTCACGTGATATCCCTTTTTCTTCAAGATATTGATGAGCTTGGCCGCGATCTCCTTCTGCTCGTCGTTGAGGTAGAAAATGGCCGAGCGGTATTGCTTGCCGATGTCGGGCCCCTGGCGGTTCAGTTGCGTAAAGTCATGGGTCTCGAAAAACAGCTTCGCCAACTGCTCGTACGTTGTCTTTGTCGTATCGTAGACCACTTCAACGGACTCGGCGTGGCCCGTTCGGCCCGTGCATACTTGCCTGTAGGTCGGGTGATCAACGTGTCCGCCCGTAAAGCCGACCGTGGTCGAGATGACGCCCGGCGCTTTCCGGAAATCGGACTCGGTGCCCCAGAAACATCCCGAGGCGAAAATCGCCTTGGCGGTATGGTCGTCGCCGGGTTTGTCCTCGTCGGCGGCCTTCGTCTCCTGGCCCGCGGGCGTGAAATTCAACGAGATAGAGTTGACGCAATACCGGGTATTCTTTGCCGTCAGATGCTCTCCCTTAAACACGTGGCCGAGATGCGCCCCGCAGTTCGCACAGAGGATTTCCGTCCGGAAGCCGTCGGCGTCGGGCACCATCTTGACGGCCCCTTTGACCTGGTCGTCAAAGCTGGGCCAGCCGCACGAACTGTGGAACTTGCTCGAAGAATCGAACAGCTTGGCGCCGCACCGCTTGCAGGTGTACGAGCCGTCCGCGAAATGATTGACGTACTTTCCGCTGAACGGCGGCTCAGTCCCCTTGTAGATCATGACCCGTTCTTCTTCGGGAGTCAGCTTGTTGTACATCTTCGTCTCTTTATAGAAAGTGATTTCATCAACAAATAGGTCGGCGTCGAGCCTCTCCCCCGCGGCCACCACAGCGAGGCCCGTCACAAGCCTCAGGTTTAGAGGACTTTTCAGCGAGACGGGTTTGAATCGCGCGAACGGAATGTCGATTTCCTGCCACGTTCCGTCCGTTGCGAACGACGCCTCATAGAACTGACCTGGAAGCCGGGTCTCCATCGTTTGCAGCCGGATCGCATACGGGCCTTCGGCAGGTTCCGTGAGAGCGCTTTTCAAAGGACGTCGATTCGCCTTGACGCGCAGCCGAACGCCTTTGTACAGGTGAGCATCCAGATTTCGGCCCCTGGAGCCGAGTCTGGTTACCGCCTCGATAAACCCTCCGGTGCTGTTCGGAAACACCGAACCGATCAGGTGCAGACAGGACCGGCCCTCATATGTGCCGAACTCGATCCGTCCGGCTGAGACGCCGCCTGCCACCCGGTCGGAAATGAATTTCCAGCCGGCACTGGCTTTGCGAACTGACGGTTGTAACAGAAAATCATCGACCAGCATCGCCGGAGCGGACTTATCGGCCTTTGATCTCGGGATTCTTGGTCTTGAACGGTTTGAACGAGCACGAATGCCTCCACCCACAACTCCCGCTAAAAGCAGCATTAACAGAGGCCAGTGCAACAATATAACTCGTCGGCCTAGTTTCATGGTCCTGACCCTTCAATGTCTTTAGCATTGCCTTCATCTCATACTACCTGTGGACCATGAGGTTTGTTTGGCCAAATCCGCAGAACCTCCAACTCACGAGTAGCGCCGGCCGGCACAAGAGCGAGCGCTATTGGCCCCGGTTCGTCCTGAGAAGCTCTCCGGTCTTCTTGTCCCAGATCACCGTGCGGATCCGCATCCGGTGGTCGCCGTGGCAATCCGTGCAGACGAGCTTGTCGGGATCGGGCTGGGTCTTGTCGAGGCCCTTTTCCTTCCAGCGGGCGACAACCTTGCCGGGCGCGACGTCATTCTTCTCGTGGCAGCCGGCGCAGGTGCGATCGGGCTGCGTCTTGATAAGATCGAGCCAGTGCGCGATGACGGTCCTGGGCGGGATGTCGTGGACCGTGTGGCAGGCCCGGCAGAAGATATCGATCTTCTCCGCCGCATACATGATTTGAGGCGGAGTGGTATTGTTTTCGTCGTTCCGGTGTGCAATGGACGGGCCGTGACAGTTGGCACAGCCGATATTGGCTCCAGCGTGGGTGCCGGCAAGTGACTCGGTCATATAGTTGACGTGACACACGAAACACGCGGTGTTTTCGGCAGCCGCTTCGGTCTTGACACCGCCGCCCTGTCCGTCGGCCGGCTCGTCGAGCAACAGAGGAGCGCTCGTATCAACAACGAGAGGTGGAGGCCCGTCTGACTCGACGGATTCTTGGCTAGCGGCGGGTGCCGACTCGGCGCTGATCGGTTCGGAAATTGTGTGGCTACAACTCAGAAACGCCAACACACCCACTGCAAGAAGCGCGACAAGTATTCTAAAAGGACTGTCTATTCTCATCTATCGTCCTCGTTCCGGCGTCCACAACTGATCCTACACGTATTCCCAGTCTTTGAGCCAGTGATAGTCGGGAGGCAGCGACGCCCAAGCGCGGTCCATCGCCTCGTCGAGCTGCGCCTTCTCCGCCACGTCGAGCTGGCGGCGCTCCATGACGGCCAGGGCGGCGTTATCGACCTGCTCGACGCTGATCAGTCCTGGGATCGGCGCCGTGATCGCCTGGTTGCAGAGGATATACCGCAGGGCCAGACGAGCAATCTGACTGTCTTGCTTAGCGTGAGGACTATCCGCCGAGCTATCACCTTTGAACACAGAGTTGCTGGCGAATGGCTTAATGCCGAACCAGCCGACATCGTATTTCTTGAGCGTCGCCCAGAGGCCTGATTCGTCCGTGACGACCTTGGTCTTGGCAGTATAGGGCGTCAGGATGACCTCGATCTGGTCGTGGTATTCTTCGATGATGTGCTTCAAATGGGGCCTGTCGTGCGAGGAGAAGCCGATGAAGCGCGCCCGCCCGGTCTTCTTCGCCCAGTCGAGGGCTTTCACGGCCTCCTGGACCTCCGCCTCCGTGTGCTGGTGACTGTCCACGAGCAGGCTGATCCGCCAGAGATCGATGTGATCGAGACCCGCTTCCTTCATGCCTTCGTCCAGACCCTGTTGGAGCTTCTTGGCCGACCGCCACTCCTTGAAGCGGCTCTCCTTGATGTGCCAGGAGTAGCCGAAGTGCATCTTGTTCCGCCGGCCCTTGAGGGCCTTGGCATAGGCGAGGATCTCCTCTCGGCAGCAGGCGTCCACGTAGTTGATACCCCGTTCGATGCAGCGAGTGACCACGTCGTACCGGTTCTTCTGGAAAGCCTGGTTCTCGATATCCGTGGTCATCCAGCCCTCCGGCTCACTGCCCCCAATGATCTTGACGAGGCGCTTCCAGTGCCCGCCGAGAGACACCGCTGAGATCATCAGGCCCGTCCGGCCGCACCGGCGATACTCCATGTTCGGATTGTAATTCAAAATCTTGCCCATGTCGGTCTTGGAACGATTCGCCCCGCGGGCGCTTCCGGAAAGTGAAATCCCGGCGCCGATAGCGGCACTCAAGGTGGCGCCATCCCTCATGAACTGACGACGTGTGAGTTTGTCTGCCATCGCTGTGTACCTCCCGATCCAAATCATTTTCGATTTGCGGTTTTCGATTGCCGATTTAAGAGCCTGTTGCTATTTTACACACGGCTGCCGGCAATCGTAAACCGAAAATTTCTCGCTGATAGCCGGCGCCATACAACCAGAGTTCTTGGAGAAAAGGTGGCAATGAAAAATCGAACAATCGCTCTTGCAAATTTCTGTTGGCTGGCCGCTCTTATCGCTATCCGAGCGGACGTCTGTCTCGCGGAGAACTGGCCGTACTTTCGTGGGCCGACCCGCCAGGGCATGTCCCCTGAACAGGGCGTTCCTCTGCAGTGGAGTTCAACGTCGAACGTCGCCTGGAAGACGCCGATTCCTGGAGAGGGCTGGTCGTCGCCAATTGTATATGACGATCGCGTCTACGTGACCACCGCGACGGACGGCGGCGTTTCGTACCGACTATTGTGCCTGGACCGGCGGACCGGCGCCGTTCTGTGGAACAAGCAAGTGCTCCAACAAAAGGCCGGGCACAAGCAGAGGTTCAACTCCTACGCTTCGTCCACGCCCGCCACCGACGGCGAGAACGTGTATGCCGTCGCATCTGATGGGAGCATTGCGGCTATCTCGAAGGAAGGAGCCATCCGCTGGATGAACCGCGACTATGAGTTCTTCAGCGAGCACGGGCTAGCTGTTTCGCCGGTTCTATACGAAGATCTTGTCATCGTCGCCTTCGATGGCAGCAGCCCGGGTCCGGACACCAAGCTCGGCTGGCAGAAACCGTGGGACAAGGCCGTGATCGTCGCGCTGGACAAGAATACGGGGAAGGTCCGATGGGAAGGCAAGCGCGGCCTGTCGCGTATTGCACACGTCACGCCACAGATCCTCAGCGAAAACTTCAAAGACCAGATTATCAGTTCGGACGTCAACGTCGTGCAGGGCTTTGATATAACCAGCGTCCGGAGGATATGGA
>JARRQQ010000280.1:0-5925 GCA_037381725.1 Sedimentisphaerales bacterium | reverse complement strand
ACCTATGCGAGCGTGCACCCGTCCGGCAGGTTCCTGCTGGTAGCCAACTATTTCGGCGGCTCCGTGGCGGTGCTGCCGATTCTGCCCGACGGCGCTCTGGGCAGCCCCAGGGACGTCAAGAGGGATACGGGGACGTTAGGGCCGACGAAGGCCACGAACGCGCCGCCGGGATCGTTCGCCTTCAGCGGGCACGACCGGACCCACGCGCATCAGATTGCGGCCGATCCTTCGGGCCGTTTCGTTTTGCACGTCGATCTGGCGCTGGATCGGATCTTCATCTGGAAGTTCGATGATCGCAAGGGCGTGCTGACTGCGAACGATCCGCCCGCGATTTCGCTGCCGCCGGGGGACGGGCCGCGGCATTTCTGCTTCCACCCGAACGGGCGATGGTTCTATTCCATTCAGGAGGAAGGCTCGACGGTCGTGCTGTTCGACTACGACGCCGAGAAGGGCCGGCTGGCCGCCCGGCAAACCATCTCCAGTCTGCCGCCCGGATATGCCGGGAGTAACTTCTGCTCTGAGATCATGGTTTCCGCCGACGGCCGGTTCCTTTATGCGGGCAACCGTCTGCACGACGGCATCGCAATCTTCGCTATTGGCGGCGACGGCGGCCTGACCTACGTCGGGGAGGAATGGACGCACGGGGACTATCCGCGCAGCTTCAATCTCGACCCAACCGGCCGGTTCCTCTATTCCTGCAATCAGCGTGCCGACAACATCGCCGTCTTCCGCGTGGATCGCAAGATGGGCGGCCTGACCTTCACCGGCCATTACATACCCGTCGGCAATCCTTCGATCATCGTCTTCCTCGATCTCGCCGCCCACGGGACCGCATCGTGAATTGTGAGTCTTTTGAGACGGGAGGGTGACGGCGTCCATCATCGGCCGATTTTTCTTGACAGGGACTAGGCCCATCTCGTACAAATGAAGAACGTGAGTGCTTTTGCGGTTCTTTCTGCCTTGAGGTTTTCTCACTTTGATTTGAAGGAGGATTGTCATGTGCAAGAGAGCGTTCGTCGTCGTCTCCCTGGTTGCAGTGCTGAGTATGGCCGGAAGTGCCTGGGCCGATCTTGTGGCTCATTGGCCGCTTGACGAGGGAGCCGGGACAGCCGTTCACGACGTGGTTGGCAACGTGGACGATGGACAGTTGGCGGGCGACGCCGATTTCGTGGCGGGATATTTGAACTATGCCGTGTCCTTCGACGGCGACGGGGACGGCATCCTCTGGGAGCAGGACAACGACCTGCTGGACCCGGGGGCGGGCGGCTTCACCGTGACCGCGTGGCTGAACCAGGGAGACGGGCCGTCAACTCATGCCTACGAGTTCGTGGTCAGCAAAGGCAACCGGACGTCCGGAGTGATCGGCTGGTCGATTTGGACCGAGTCCGGCAGCTTGCTCGTGCGGTGTAATTCTGACGGCACTTCCGCGCTGCGGGCCTCGCAGCACATCGAGAACCTGCCTGCGGATGAATGGTTGCACGTGGCTCTGGTGATCGACCGGCAGACGGAACAGGTTCGCGGCTATCTCAACGGTGACAATGAGGGCTGGATCGCCGGCGGGGGAGGCCCGTCCAGTGACAGTCTGATCGGCTGGGGTGACATCGACTGCGACGTGCCTTTGGTGATGGGCCAGCGAGACGACGGGAACGGTACTCTGTTCGGCAGCGTGGACGACGTGCGTGTTTATGATCGCGCGCTGACGGAAGCCGAGATTCAGGACGCGATGGCCGGGGTGGTTTGGCCGTATGCGTTCGGGCCCGATCCGAAAGACGGCTCTCTATATAGTGACACCTGGATAACGCTCTCCTGGAAGCCGGGCGGGTACGCGGTCTCACACGACGTGTATCTGGGAGATGATTTCGACGCGGTGAACGACGGTGCAGCGGATACTTTCCGGGGCAATCAGACAGACACGTTCTACGTCGCCGGTTTCCCGGGTTACGCTTATCCAGACGGCCTGATCCCGGGAACGACGTATTACTGGCGCATCGACGAAGTGAATGAGGCCGATCCGAACAGCCCGTGGAAAGGGCCCATCTGGAGCTTCTCGATTCCTCCCAAGACGGCTTACAATCCCGACCCGGCCGACGGGATGGAGCTCGCCGATGTGAATACTCCGACGCTGAGCTGGACGCCGGGCTTCGGTGCAAAATTGCACACCGTTTATATCGGCGATGATTTTGACGAGGTGACTAACGCCACCGCGGGCGTATCTGTCGGATCGTCCAGCTATTCTCCCGGCCCGCTCGAATCGGAAAAGGTTTACTACTGGCGGATCGATGAGTTCGACGGCGCAGGCACGTACAAAGGCGACGTCTGGACCTTTACGACGCCGGGCGCCGTGGGCAATCCGAAGCCGGTCAATGGCGCCGACGACGTGGCTATGGCAACGATTCTAAGCTGGACCTCGGCGACTAATGCGGCCTCGCACCAGGTCTATCTCGGGCTGGATAAGGACGCCGTGCGAAGCGCCGATGCAAGCTCGCCCGAGCATAAAGGGTCCAAGACGCTGGGCGATGAAAGCTACGATCCGGGGTACCTCGATGCGGACGCCACGTACTATTGGCGCGTGGATGAAGTCTATGACGGCAATCCGGTCAAAGGCCCCGTCTGGAGTTTCACGGTCGGCAGCTATCTGTTGGTCGATGATTTCGAGAGTTATACGGACGACGATGCCGCCGGCGAGGCGATCTGGCAGCATTGGATCGACGGCTTCGGTGCCGCCGACAACGGCGCCCAGGTCGGCTATTTAATGCCACCCTATGCCGAGCGAACGATCATCCACGGCGGCTCTCAGTCCATGCCGCTTCTGTACACGAACGATGCCATCGTGACAAACTCGGAAGCGGTGCTGACGTTGACGGCTCCGCGTGACTGGACGGCGGCGGGTGTGGGGCAATTATCGCTTTGGTTCAGAGGCAGTTCGGGCAATGCAGCCGAGCCGCTGTATGTGGCGGTCTCCAACAGCACGAGCGCCCCGGCGGTCGTTGCCCACGAAGATCCTGATGCAGCGAAGGTCGGCGCGTGGAGGCAATGGCTCATTCCGCTGGAGGCTTTCGCCGATCAGGGGATCGACCTGACCAACGTGGATAAGATCGCGATTGGTCTGGGCAGCAAATCCGGCGTCGCAGCGTCCGGCGGCATAGGGACCTTGTACATTGATGACATCCGGCTGTATCGGCCATAAGAGCGGATGGTGCTACGTGATCAGTATCGCACAGCCTGGGTAACTTCGCTGAATTCTTGCAGAACCTGCGGGTCTTTCTGTTCGGCGAAGCGGTTCACGAGGAAGATCGTGAAGGCATTTGCGGCGAAGCCGGGGAGGATTTCGTAGAGGGTGTCACCCAGGCCGGCCAGCTTCCAGACGATCAGAACCATCGTCCCAACGACCATTCCGGCCAGGGCCGACTGCCAGGTCGTTCTACGCGAAAAGAGAGCGAACAGAACCAAGGGACCGAACGCCGAGCCGAGGCCGGCCCAGGCGAAAGCGACAATGCTCAGGACCGTGCCGTCGAAGATCAGCGCGATCATCAGCGCCGCGATTGAGGTGACAATCACGCACCCTCGTCCTACCCAGACAATCTCCTTTTCGGAAGCTGTCTTGCGTATGGACTTGGGGTAGAAGTCTTCCGACAGCGCCGAGGACGAAACCAGAAGCTGCGAATCGATCGTTGACATAATGGCGGAAAAGATGGCCGCCAGCAACACGCCTCCGAACCACGGATTGAACAGTTTGCCTATCATGTAGATAAAGACTTTCTCGTGGTCGCCGTTTCGCAGGTTGTCGAACATAGCGATCCCGATCAGGCCGACGGCGACCGCTCCGCTGAGAGATAGAAGAACCCAGACGATGGCGATGCTCATCGAGCTTTTGAGCTTCTTGACCGATTTGATGCTCATGAATCGTACGAGTATGTGTGGCTGGCCGAAGTAGCCCAGACCCCAGGCCATGCTGGAGACAATCATCGAGAGCATGACCGGCAACGTCTTTCCGGCGGGCAGGAGACTTGCCGAGATGTTGTTGGCCGCCATTGCTTTGCGAATCGCTTCCACGCCCCCGGCGGAATGGAAGCTCAACGCCGGGACGATGACGATGGCGAAGACCATCAATGCGCCCTGGAGCAGGTCCGTCCAGCAGACCGCCAGAAAGCCGCCCAGGAACGTGTAGGCGACAATGATAAGTCCGCCGATCATCACCGCGTTGTGATACGCCACGCCGAAAGTCGATTCAAATAGAAGTCCCGACGCGACGAGGCCGGAGGAGGCATAGATGGCGAAGAAGACCAGTATGATGATGACCGAGACTATTCTTAGCAGTCCGGTTGGGTCTCTAAATCGGGCCTCGAAAAAGGAGGGCAGTGTTATCGCGTTGGTCTTTTGTGTATATATCCGCAGCCGGGCCGAGACGAGCCGCCAGTTCAAGATCGTCCCGATGAGAAGGCCGACGGCAATCCAAGCCTCTCCCATCCCGGCCAGATAAATGGCTCCGGGCAACCCCATCAGCAGCCAGCCGCTCATGTCACTAGCCTGGGCCGAGAGGGCGGTCACCCAGGAGCCCATGCCCCGGCCGCCCAACAAATAATCCTCGATGCTGGCCGATCTGCGATAGAAAAACAGGCCGATGCTCAAGAGGATAACGAAATAGGCAACAAATGTGGCTAAGATTGGAATTGACATGGAAAAGTCAGTCTAACGTTCTGTCCTGAAGTGTCGCGCCGGCGGAAATAATATTGTTCTGGGTCTTCCTGTCCTCAAGTTTGGCTCCTATTCATCTTCGGTGAATGTGTCCGGCAATAATCTCTGATGGTCTCGAGGACAGCTTCGCCGTATTGGCGGCTTTTCGTCTCGCCCACGCCTTTGACATCGAGCAGTTGGACGAGGTCTGAAGGTCGTCGCCGGGCCATGTCGCGCAGTGCAGCGTCTCCAAAGACGACGTAGGCAGGTACGCCTCGTTTCCGCGCCAGGGTGCTTCGCAGTTTCCGCAGTGCCTCGAACAGGCCCTTGTCCACCCCTTCCCAGGAGTCCGCCACGATGCGGGAGACCTTCGCGGGCTTGCGCGCGGGCTTGAGCAAGCGGGGCGTTTCCTCTCCTTTGAGAATCTGCCAGCCCTTCTGCGTAACGTTCAGAACGTTGTAGTCGCCCACCTTCCGGATACAATCCTGCCCTTCGAGCTGCTCGATCCAGTCGTGAACCGTGTGCTTGGAATGGTCGCTCAACAGGCCGTAGGTGCTGAGCGTATCGTGCTTGTTGTCCAGGATGCGTTTGTCCGACGAGCCGGTAAGTACGGCGGCGGTGTAGGCCGCGCCGAAGCGCTCGCCGAGACGAAGAATACACGAGAGTATCTTCTGGGCGGTCTCCAGCGCGTCGGCCATGTAGTCCAACTCGCCCAGGCACACGTCGCAAGCGGCGCAGTTGGGCTTGTCGTAGCGCTGGCCGAAGTACCGAAGGATCGCCATGTGGCGGCATACGCCGCCGGTGCAGTAATCGTACATTTGGTTGAGCTTAGACATTGCAATCTCGTGGGCTTCCGGTTGCATGTCGCGCATCAGGCTCTTCCACGTGCCGTAGTCACCACCCGAATAGAACAGGCAGCATTCGGCTTCGAGGCCGTCCCGGCCCGCCCGTCCGGTCTCCTGCTGATAGTGCTCGAGGGACTTGGGCATGCCGGTATGAATCACGTACCGGACGTTCGATTTGTCGATGCCCATCCCGAATGCGATTGTCGCGACGATCGTATCGACCCTGTCGTTAATAAACGCCTCCTGGTTCGCCTTGCGGTCTTCATCCGCCATGCCGGCGTGGTAGGGCAGGGCGTTATAGCCCGCGCCGACGAGCTGTGCGTACAGCGTGTCCACGTCGTCGCGTCGAATGCAGTAGATGATGCCGGATTCGCCTTTGTGCCGCTCGAGCACCTCGCGGACCTGT
>JARRQQ010000279.1:11544-12398 GCA_037381725.1 Sedimentisphaerales bacterium | reverse complement strand
CTTTGTTAACGGCTGTCTTGGAACCGAAAAGCCGGGGGCAAAGCCTACAAACAACACTTCAACAATAATGAGCCCTAAAAGAACGCCAATAATCACACCAATGATTTGGAGAATCGTGACAATGACTCCGGGTCGCCGGCTGCGCCTAAAGTACCGGAATCGACTTCGACGATCATCTACATCCCACGGCCGGCAAACAAGCCGATGCAGTGTGACGACTCTGGAAACACCTTCTTTTTATCTGCCGCCTGCCGCTTTATTTCTTCACGTAGGTGATCGCGCACAACGCGGCGCCTTGCGGGTCTTGAATCACACAGAAGCGCCCGACGTTCGGGATGTCCGCCGGCGGTTGAAGGAGCTTACCGCCGAGTTGTTCGACCCGAGCGGCCGGGGCATCCACGTCATCGACCGTCACATAAACGCCCCAGGTGGGTGGCATACCCTTGCATTCCGGCGGCATGCCCGTCTCCTTTCTCGGCGAATACATTACTCTCCATAGGTTTCCACAAGATCATTCAGGACTGCCTTTGTCAAGAATGCCTGTGAATTCTTCTTCCAGGACCTCCAAATCAAGATGCCTTCTTATTGCTCCCTTGTGAGCGATGACTTCCTGGGTATCCAGAAACCAACCCGCCGGCGATATTCCTCGTAGGCGGTGCCGTAGCGGATAAGCAGATCCTTCTCCTCGGCCACGCACAAATAATACCACACCGGAATGTAGAAGAAAGAGAATAGCACCAGGAAAGGCGAATGTACCAGGAAGGCGATCACCCACCAGAGAGGGAGTTCGCCCACGGCTTGGGGATGGCGAATCCGGTTATAGATGCCGCCGTACATTTGGTGTTCCGGCTTCG
>JARRQQ010000279.1:0-11519 GCA_037381725.1 Sedimentisphaerales bacterium | reverse complement strand
TGTTCCGGCTTCGGCCTCATCGTTTCTTCTCCCGCATCCTCCACGCCTCGAACCATCAGGTACGCTGAAGGGACGGCAATGATAGCGGCAATCACGGCGGACACCCACCAAGGCCATGGAAAGGCATCGGGTAGCGGCGAGGGAAGGGGAAACCAGTGGTACAGGACATAGTTCAACGCGGCGACACACATAAAGATCGAGGCAATGATGCGGTACGTCGAGCACTTCCGGTAGGCCGAAGGCCCGACTCGCTTTTCCAAGGCGGCCGGGCTAACACTCTTGACATAAAAGAATGTGAACAGGAAAGATGATACGACCAGGACGACAAAGTTGATCCATGATATCATCTTCAGACTCTCCCAAGATGATTCATCTCGGTCCCGTCTCTCTCAGCTATGACCACACGAGCAGCTTGACGGCTACCAGGGCGAGAAAAACGCCCACGAAGATTCGGAAGAATCTCTGGGGCAGCTTGTCCAGGAATTTCTTAGCCAAGTAGGCGGCCAGGAGCGAGATCGGAATGCAAAGGATCAGGGCGTATGGCAACCCCGACTCCAGGCGAGTTCCTCCCAGGACATACTGCGAGACGCGGGTGATGTCGATAAACATGGCGATCAGCCCCGACGTGAAGATATAGACTTCCTTGGGAAGGTCGAAAGCCGTCAGGAAGGCACTGCGCACCGCCCCGCCGACGCCGAAAAATCCGGCGAACAACCCGGACAAAGCGCCGCCGCAAACAGCGGTTCCCGATTTCTTCGGTAATGCCCACTGCCTGTTGAGAAACAAAAAGCCCACGTAGGCGAGCAAGAAGGCTCCGAGAATCCTCTTGAGCGGCAGATCGTGCGCGACGAAAGAGAGCCTGGCGCCGAGATAACTGGCGGCAATGCCGGCCAGCCCGAAGCTGAGGACCAGTTTCCAGTCAAATCCGCTTTTGAACAGCAGGACCTTCCAGATGTCGCCGCACAGGTGAATGATCCCGACGAAAAGCAGCACGACGGGCAACGGTACGAAGATGGTCATGACGGGGATCATGATCGTGGAGGTCCCGAATCCAGTCGTCGTGCCCACCCCGGCCGCGACGAACGTGAGCACGCAAAGCAACGCTCCTTCGATCATATTCGACACTCCCATCATCAAAATCCGGCTCAGCCTTCAAGTCTATACGACAACGCCGCCCGGACAGCGACAAAAATCCGATCCTTGCGCGCGTTTCATGACAAATATGCCGTCCCGGCGAGAAAAAGCTTGTTCTTGAGCCGAATACGGGGATAATGTTTGCGTGGGTAAGAACACTATTGTAAGGAGACAGTGATAGGGCCGACGAACGAGACCATACAACTCGTGGTAAGATTCAGGATAGGAGGCAGTCTGAGGTTTCTTTCGCACGCGGAGACGCTCAGGGTTTTTCAGCGGGCCTGTGTGCGAGCAGGCTTCCCCATCCGATATACCGAGGGTTTCAATCCGCACGCCAGGTTGTCCCTGCCCCTGCCCAGGCCGGTAGGCGTCGAGTCGGAGGATGAGCTGCTCAGCGTTCGCGTGCTCGGCGAGCCGGACACGTCCCGAATCAAGGCGGAGCTTGCCGCTCAACTGCCCGAGGGTTGTGACCTGCTCTCGGCGAGCATCACCAAGCCCGGCGCGTCATACCAGCCCCGCTCGGCGACGTACGTGTTGCCGGTACGCCCCGAACGCCTCGATGAGACCCTGGGGGCAACGGTCGGGCAGCTCATGGCCCGGGAAAGCCTGGTGTTCCAACGAAAAATGGACGATAACGGTCTGCGAGTCAAGACTGTCGACGTGCGAGGTTTTTTGAGATCGATTGAGTTCGACGACCGAAGTATAATCGTCGAGTGCGCCATCGGCCCCGCCGGGTCGATACGCGTGGACGAAATCCTGGAGTTGTTGGGGCTGAACGAAAGTAAGCTTTCAGGTCCGGTTCGGCGAATGAAAGTGCAATGGCAAAGCCATTGACTATTGACCATAGGAGCACCTGCGTAGCTTTGAGCTGGTGCCTTAACGCGAGGTCGTCGCACAGACGTGCTGAACGCGGTTTTCGGGCACTCGGTCTGCTATCAATAGTCAATAGCCATTTGTCAATATTCAATTGTCGTAGAAAGGAGAATAGTTCATCCAGATAAGGACGCAAACATGCCAAGAGAAATGCTCGTAAATGTAGCCGAGAGCGAGGAATGTCGCGTGGCGGTCGTCGAGAACGGCTCGCTGGAGGAGCTCTACGTGGAAAGAGCGAGCGTGGGCAGCCACGTCGGCAATATCTACAAGGGCCGGGTGGTCAACATCGAGTCCGGGATACAAGCGGCCTTCATCGACTTCGGCGTGGGCAAGAACGGTTTTCTGCATATCAGTGATCTGCATCCCCGCTACTTCTCGGGGTCCCGCGGCAAGGCGCATATCGAAACCATCGGCCGCAGAAAGGCATTGAAAGAGCGCCCCCCTATCCAAGATTGTCTTCGCAAAGGCCAGGAGATCGTCGTTCAGGTGACGAAGGAGGGCCTCAAGACCAAAGGGGCCACGCTGAGCACCTATATCGCCCTGCCGGGTAAGTATCTGGTCATGATGCCCTGGATGCGCAAGCATGGCGTCTCGCACAAGATTGAAGACGAAGACGAGCGCAAGCGGCTTCGCCAAATCCTCGAGGAGAGCGATCCGCCCAAAGGACGCGGCTTCATCATCAGGACCGCCGGGGAAGGATGCTCGAAGAGGGACATACAGAACGATCTGAGGTATCTGCGCCGGTTATGGCGGGCCATTGAGAAGCGAATTGAGACCGAGGGCGCGCCCGGTGAACTCTATCAGGAATCGGATCTGGTGATCCGGGCGCTGCGCGACGTGTTCACCAACAAGATCAGCAAGGTTATCTGCGATGCGGAGAACGTCGTTCGGAAAATCAGGGAGTTCTTCGCTATCGCCACGCCCCGGGTAAAACAGAAGATTATCTACTACGATGGCAAAATCCCCCTGTTCCATAAATACCGGATCGAAGAGGAGATCGACAAGGTCCAGTCGCGCAAAGTCCAGCTCAAATCGGGCGGATCGATCATCATCGAGCAAACCGAAGCTCTGGTCGCGATTGACGTCAACAGCGGGCGATACCGCAAGCAGCAGAACGCCGAGCAAACGGCCTACGAAAGCAACATAGAAGCCGCGGCCGAGATCGCACGCCAGCTCAGACTGCGGGACTTGGGCGGGCTGATCATCTGCGATTTCATCGACATGCGCAACGCCAATCACCGCAAGGGCGTCGAGAAGGCTTTTCGCACAGCCGTCAAGGCCGACCGAGCGCGTTCGCGGGTATTGGGCATCAGCCGGTTCGGGGTCGTGGAGATGACGCGCCAGCGGATGCGGCCGTCACTGCAATCCAGCACTTACCTGGCCTGCCCGAACTGCGGCGGCACGGGTTTCGTCAAGAGCCATGAGTCTCTGGCGCTGGAGATCATCCGCCTGCTGAATCTGTCGGCCTCCAGGGACCAGATCAAGCGCATCGAGCTGTTCGTCTCGCCCGAGGTCGCCGACCACCTGCAGAATGTCAAACGGGCCACCCTGACGCAGATCGAGCAGCTCAGCGACAAGCGGGTCATCATCCACTCGGCCCCCGAATACTCTGGCGAAAAGCATGAGTTAGTCTGCTACAACGAGCGCGGCAGCGTCGTGAAACTGTAAATTCATAGGAAGCGGAATGTGATGTTGACGAAAGAGGAAGTGATAGCAATCTTGAGAAGAGAGCTTCCCTACCTCGCCCGCGAATACGGCGTCAGACGAGTGGGCCTATTCGGTTCCTATGCAAAAGGAACACAAAAAGAGGACAGCGACGTTGACGTGGTAGTGGAGTTCGACAGACCAATAGGGCTCAAATTTATCAAACTCTGGGAATATCTTGAGAGACAGTTGGGCACGAAGGCGGATGTCCTGACTCGCGCGGGCATAAAGGGCATAAGGCTCCGCAATGTTGCCGAGAGCATAAGGGACAGCATTCTATATGTCTGAGCGGACCGATATTGATTTTCTCCGGGACATCGCGGAAGCTATCTTCAGAATAAGAGCCTACGTGAAAGATATAGATTACGAGAGATTCTCAGGAGATACGAAGACACAAGACGCCGTGGTGCGCAACCTGGAAATCATAGGAGAAGCGGCAAAGAATATCTCCCAAGGACTCAAGAAGAAGCACACCCAGATACCCTGGCGGGACCTGGCGGGCGTGAGAGACAAGCTCATACATCACTATTTCGGCGTGAACATTGATGTCGTGTGGGGTATTGCTATAGAAGAATTACCGGTCCTCCTCTCTTCGCTCGAGCAAATCCTGAAAGAGCATTGAACAGACGAAAGTCGCAATACTCAGAAATCGATGGCGTGAGATCACCCGATCCTCCATCGGCATATCGTTACTAGTGAACGTCAGTTGCTCATTCGAGTGGGAATACGTAAGTGGAATTTGATGTTGAATATGCACGGCGGGTGATACGAGCGGAGGCGGAGGCGATTGCGTCCGTTACACCGATTGTGGATGATGCGTTCGTGCGGACGTGCCGGATGATTCACGATTGCAACGGTTCGTGTATCGTCAGTGGCATCGGCAAGGCGGGGATCATCGCCCGCAAGGTCAGCGCGACCCTAGCCTCGACCGGCACGCCAAGCCACTTTCTCCATCCGGCGGAAGCCGTTCACGGCGACCTGGGCAGACTTCGCAAGGAAGACGTCGTGATCGTGCTCAGCTATGGCGGAGAGACCGACGAGGTTACCCGGCTCATCAATCTGGTCAAGCAGCTGCAAATCCCTTTGATCGCCCTCACGGGCGAGAACGATTCGACGCTCTGCAAATACAGCGACGTCGTGCTCTGCATGGGGCGGATGAGCGAGGCATGCCCGCTGGGCATCGCACCCAGTGTCTCGACGACCTGCATGTTAGCCGTCGGGGACGCTTTGGCCTTTACCGTGATGAAAGCCCGCCGCTTCAGCGTGGAAGACTACGTGCGGTTCCACCCCGGCGGCTCGCTGGGCGCCAAGCTGATGACGGTCGAGCAATCCATGCTGTTCAAGCAAGGCGAAGAATTGCCGCTGGTCGAGACCGGCGATACGATCGAACAGTTGTTCGCAAAAACCGGGGAGGTCAAGCGCCACGGCGCCGTCATGGTTGTTGCCACCGATGGGACGTTAGCGGGTATTATTACCGACGCCGATCTTCGCCGCCTGATGTCCAAGCACGGGCCGGAAGCCTTTGGATTCAGGGCGGGTGACGTCATGACGGCGGACTGCAAGCGAATCAGAGCTGACGCGCTGGCCGCTGAGGCCACCGCCCTGTTCCATAAATACCGGATCGACGACCTTCCCGTCGTTGACGCGGACAATAAACCCGTCGGTCTGATCGACGTCCAGGACATCGTGACCATTAAGGTGGTCGGTTAAGCGACAGCCGCCGCCCGAAAAGAAGAAATCGAACATCGGAAATCGGAGATGCAAAACGTGGATTTGGCGCGTATCGAGATGCTGGTAATGGACGTTGACGGCGTGCTGACCGATGGATCGCTCGTTATCCATGCGGACGGCAGCGAGACCAAATCGTTCAGCTCGCTGGATGGCCACGGGATTCGGATGTGGAAAAGGGCCGGGCTGGGCGTGGCTCTCATTAGTGGGCGGGCGTCGGAAGCGACGCAATGCCGGGCCGAGCAATTGGGGATAGAGTACGTCTTTCAGGACTGCCACTACAAGCAACCCGTTCTGGAGAAGTTGCTCGGGCAACTCCCCGGCGGCCGGGGCGCCGTGCGCGAAGTCATTGAGCACGTACTGAAGACGTCGGGCCGGTGGCAGAAATTGATGGAACGCTATGGGCCGTAACGGAATAAAGAGGCTGTACAGATGCGGAAGGTTTTGATTGGCCTTGTTTCGCTGGGTGTGGTGCTGGGCTTCTATCTGCTGTTCGGCCGCTACAGCGAGAGGCCCGACATCAATACCGATCTGGCCCCACAGGCCGCCGCGGACGCCAACGCCGTCGATATCAACCAGATGGGCAGGATCGGCGACGTCGGAGTCGGACCCGCCAAGAAGGCCTATTATATCACCCGCGATCCGAAGACACAGGAGATCGTTCGAGAATTCGGGTTCGAGGAACTTCTGCACCAGGTCCGCGACGTCTGGGAGGTCAAAAAGCCCTTCATGAACGTCTACCGGCGCAACTTCAAGTGTTACGTCACGGCCGACAAAGGCCAGATACACGTCGAAACGGCGGTCGGCAGAACGACGCCAAAGGATGCCACCTTCAGCTCGAACGTGGTGATCCACCTTGTGCCCACGGGTAAGAGCACCTTCAAGGAAAGCTTTGTCTATCTTGACAATATCATCTTTCTAGGCGAAAAATCGCTGATTTCGACGCCCGGTCCGGTCCGGCTTGAATCGGAGGACGCTCGGATGTACGGCAAGGGCCTGCAGATCATCTACAACGAACACGCCCAGCGCCTTGAGTATTTTAGAATCGCTGACCTGGAGAGCTTGAGCTATCGGGTGATGAACGCACAAACCCCTTCATCCCCGAGCCGCCAAGGACCTGCCGAACCCAACGCGCCCGTCGAAGCACAAGAGCCGAACGAGACCGTTGTCGCTGCTGGTTCCGCCGAGGCATCGGACGGATCGAGCCCGCGAGGTGCCGGCGCAACGTCCGAGCAGCCGGAAGGGGAATATTATGACTGCGTGCTGAACGACAACGTGCTGATCGACACGCCCGGACAATTGGTCTTCGCCGATGAGAGGCTTCACATTCACGACATCTTCTGGTCCAGGTCGTTCATCGACCAGGCCGACCGAACGGATCCGAATGCCCTCGACGAAGCGGAAACAACCGGACCAGCGGTTGCTCAGGAGGTTCAGAGCGATGCGAACGTAGTCGAGCCAAACGAAGCGCCCGAGAAGCCTGCTTTCGTCGTGATAACGTGCGATGGTGGTCTGACTATCGTGCCGAGAGATTCGACCAGAATGCAGAACGAGTCCATGGAAGCCGATTCGTCGGCAGTGCACAAGACGGGGGGCGGGAGCAGAGTATCAAGCAAAGAACGTCGCGAGCAGCTTGACGACGGAACGGAACGAACGAAATTCTTCGCGAGGACCATCGACTATGATGCCACGACCGGCGACATGATCGCCGGCGGCTTGTCGGAGCTGACTTATTATCATGTCAACGTGACGGAAAACGGAGTCCCTCAAACACGGGATTTGGAACCGGAGCAACAAGTGTCGAGCGACGAGCCACGAGGCACGAGCTACGAGGTCGGGCCGTTGAAGATTACCGCCCGCGAGGGGGCGAAGTATACGAAGGCGTCGAACGAGATCGTCTTTACGGATTGTCTGTGCGCGATGCCCCAACCCGGTCTGACCGAGCAGCGTGACGTCACATTCTCGGCTCCGCAGATCACCGTCGATCTGCAGCAAGGCCGAGCCAGGCGACCTGACGTGCTGGCCGCGGGGCCGATCGAGCTTGCGTTCTATACGGAGCCTGCCGGGCCGAGCGCGGATCCCAATGCGTCGGCTGAGGACGCGAACCGCCCGGCTACGAAAGGCGAGCTAACCCCTGTGACCGTGAAGGCACGCAGGCGGGCGCGCTACTCGGGAGATATGAACCAAATGGCCTTCGAGGGAGACTGCCAGTGCACGATGCTCCGCGAGGATCCCAACGTCGTTGAGAAATACATGCTGCTCTCGGAGCGTCTGACCGTCGATCTGGTAGAGGACGCCAATGATCGGACGCCCGGCCCCGCTGCCGATATCGAGCATCTGACGGCTACCGGCAAGGTCGTTCGACTGGCGACCACCCGGACCCGGCGGTCGGCGCCGATTGTGAAGACGGATGAGGGGCGAGGGGCGAGGGACGACGACGGACAACTCGCCGATCACGTCGACCCCAATGCACATAAGGAAGCTGCGAACCGCGACTCTCTCGGTGGCATCGAGCTGAAGTGTCATCAGTTCGATTACGACGCCGTTCAGCAGCTCTACTGGGCCACGGGGCCCGGCGGCATCATCACACTCAACAATCAACGCTCGGTGCCTGACACTCAAGACGCCGGCGTAGGCGGTCCCGTGGAAACGCTCGATGCGCAGGAATCCGGTATTAAGAGTCTGGAGCCGAAAACCGAGAGGCCGCCATCGAAAGTCGAGAATCCGGAACCGCGATTCAGCCTGCGCGATCCATGCTGGGCCATTGTCAGCGGGTTCGAGACGCTGACCTATTCCCTTCTCGAGAATCGTATCGTTGCCGACGCCGGACCTCGCGAGAAGTTGGCCCTGGTCTATTTGCCGACCGGCGGGCGCGACGACACCGCGGACTCATCGGGTCGCAATTCCAGCGGCACGGGCGGGGACGTCACGGCCACCGCCTCCCATGTGGAAGTGCTTCTGCGCGAGACGGCCGATGGCCAGATCGAGCTGGCAACGCTCGCGGCGACGGGCGGTATCCTCTACGAGGACGACCGGGGCCACCAATTCATCGGAAGCGAATTGTTCTACGACCACACCACCGCCGTCGTGACGGTCAAAGGCGACGAGATCCAGCCGTGCTACTACAACGGGCTCCTCGTCGATCAAATTCGATATGATGTGAACACCGACAAGGTCGAGTGTAACGCGATCGGTCCATCCTCAATTGTCTTCTAAAGGAGACAGAGATGGAAAGGCAAGTGGAACAGTTCATACAATCGCTGTCGGACCTTGACCTGCTCGAGTACACGCGGACTCAGACGCACCTCCCGGAAGCCCTCGAGTTTGCCAAGGTCGAGATGACCGAGCGGCGATTGCCGGCCGGCCGTTTAGCCGAGCTCGAAGAACAGTTACAGCAGCGGATATGCGCGCGTGAGGAAGAGGCGAAAGCCAGAGCCGCCGAGCCGCTGGTCTGGGAATGGCGCCTGGCCGTCTTTCTATGCGGCCTGTATCTCGGCCTGCCGGTACTGGTGTTCGTGCCGACGTGGCTCAGGCTCCGTCGCGAAGGGGCGCGTCGGAAATGCTCCGACATGTGGCACTATGCCCTGGGCGGTTTTTGCTTACAGCCCATCCTGATCCTCGCGCGAATCCCACCGTGGAGCTGGCTTGCCGCGCTTATCTAGGTGTCCATTCGCAGCGGTATTTTCGGGCGACCCATCGCCACATCGGTTACTCTCTAACCACAGCACGAGTTGTATAGCCAAGCCCCATCGCCCGCACCTCTTGTCATCGCGGGCTCAAGGTAAGCCAGTCGAATCCGCATGTACAACACGTTGCCAGTTCAAGCGCTCCACTGGCGATCATCGACCGCTGTTGCCGGTGAAACGGGCAACCTATGCAAAAATCACAAATCGCAAATCGAAAATCTAAAAGGCCTCGGGAAGTATCTTGCTGGCGGCGTTGCGCAGGTAGCTCGATATGTGTCTTTCGGAATCCATGCTGAGGACCTTTCGGGCGACCTTGTTGCAATCCTTTATCGCCACGGAGCGGATCATCTGCTTGATCTCGGGGATCATCGGAGACGTGAGCGACAAGGTCCTGACGCCCATGCCGAGCAGGAGCATGACGTACTCAGGCTCCGAGGCCATCTCGCCACAAACGCCGAGGTTGATTTGGCCCTTGTGGGCGTCCTGAATGACGTTTCGGACCAGCCGGAGCACCGCCGGGTGCGCGGGCGAGTACAACGGTGAGACCAGCTCGTTGCCCCGGTCCACCGCCAGCGTGTACTGGGTCAGATCGTTCGTCCCGATGCTGAAGAAACGCACGTCCCGGGCCAGTGATGAAGCGGTCAACGCCGCTGAGGGTGTCTCGATCATAATGCCGACGTCGATGTCTCGATTGTACGGGATGGATTCGTCGTCGAGGTCTTCCATGACGTCGTGCAAGATCATCTTGGCCTGCATCAGCTCCTGGCGATTGGTAATCAACGGAAACATGATCTTCACGTTGCCAAGCACCGACACGCGGAGAATGGCCCGCAACTGCTTCTTGAACAACGTCAGGTTCTGCAGGCAGAATCGGATGGACCGTAGCCCCAGGAACGGATTCGGCTCCGGCGCGAAACGCTTGCTTTGGGTATATTTGTCAGCTCCCAGGTCCAAGGTCCGAATGACGATGGGCCTGTTTTCGAAGACCTGAACAGTCTGCGCATAGGCTTCGTAATGGTCCTGCTCGGTCGGCTCGCGGTCCGTGTTGAGATACAGAAATTCGGTTCGGTACAGGCCGATGCCGTCACCGCCCTTCTGGAGCACGACCTCGGCCTCATCCGGAAACTCGATATTGCCCAGCAGCTTCACTTCGGTACCGTCGCGGGTCACAGCGGGCTTTTGTCTGATCGCGTCGAGCCTATGCTCGAGCTGCAGGAATTCTCTCGAATATTCCTCATACTGATGAATCGTGGCGGGATCGGGGTTGACGATCACGATGCCGCGATTGCCGTCGATAATGACGGTATCTCCGCCGACGACGTACTCGGTCAAGTCTTCAAGCGCTACGACCGCCGGGATGCCCAATGAGCGAGCCACAATGGCGGCGTGGCTGGTCCGCCCGCCGGCGTCGCTGGCGATGCCCTTGACAAATTCCTTGTTGAAGCCGGCCGTCTGCGTCGGGCTCAATTCCCGGGCCACCACCACGACCTCTTCCGTCAAACTCCCGAGATCCTCGCGCCTTCGGCCGAGCAGTCGTTTGAGCAGACGCCTTTCGATGTCGTAGATATCCGCCGCTCGTTCGCTAATGTAGCTGTCCTTCTGCTTCTTGAAATGTGCCGCGATGTCGCGAAGGACGGTCGATACGGCGTATTCCGCCGTCACCAAGTTCGTCTGCACCAGGTCCGTCACTTTTTTGCGCAGGCTCCGGTCGCGCAGATAGCGCAGATGCACGGCGAAGATGTCCCTTATCTGACCTGGTTGGGCGGCGTCCTGTGCGGCCCCAAGCCGAGCCAACTCGTCGGCCGCATTTCTGAACGCATTCCTCACACGCTGAACTTCCGTCAGGCGCTGCGCGGGCTCGATCTGGCGGCGGGGAATGCGATAATCTTCTGAATCGATGATCAACGATTTCGCAATGGATATCCCCGGAGAAGCGGCAATGCCCTTCTTGATCTCCATGATATTATTCTCAAAAGTGCCCGAATATATTGCCGATCTTCGATTGCCGATTTCAAATCGAAATTCGACAATTTCACCCGCCTACGGCGGGCAAGAATCGCAAATCTCCCGTTACGGCATCGGCTCGTCGAAATGCCTTTCTTCCACGAGCACCCGCAAAGCTTCGACGGCGTCGCGAGCGTCCGGCCCATCGGCTTTGACCTTCAGCTTCGTACCGCACGTCGCCGCAAGCATACTGATTTGCATGATGCTTTTGCCGTCAATGGTCGTCTGGCCGTTGCTGACGGCGATGTTGCAATCGTACCGATTGGCGATATCGACAAATTGCATGGCCGGGCGCATGTGAAGTCCTTCCGCGTTCCTTATCTCAAGCTCCGCCTCGTAGACTTCATTTTTCAATGTGTCTTTCTCTACCATGTCCCTGACTGCATTTCT
>JARRQQ010000278.1:0-7119 GCA_037381725.1 Sedimentisphaerales bacterium | reverse complement strand
GTAGTGGCTTCTGAGCTGCCTTTCATTCCTTTTTCTCAACCTAATTCCGTAACACCTAAGATTGTATGGCAGTCACGCTCAATTTCAACATTTTTAGTTCCACTCACGTCGTTGAGAAGGCACAGCGGACTCGAAATGGCAACAAGCCCGGTTTTTTCCTCGTTCAGGGTGCATTTCAGTTGACAGTGACTTTGCCAACTCACTATACTGCAAGAGCTTAATGATTTGGGCGCCTGTAGCTCAATTGGACAGAGCGTCGGTCTACGGAACCGAAGGTTGCAGGTTCGAGTCCTGCCAGGCGTGTTAAGGCAAATCGCGGAAATGTAAAGACTTACAAGGGCAGGATAGAAACCGACACAGCCACGGGCGGGCGCGACTTGCCCGTGGCTTGCCTTTTTCTATATTTGTGGCGGGCGAGTGTTAAGATGGTGCAATGATCGTCTTGCGGCTGAAGCACTGAGTTAGGGAGGTTTAATCTGGAAATCACATATAACATCGTTAGCTCAAAGGAAAATCTGTGCTATCAAGTAGAGATTTCAGGCAAATCTTAGACGAGGTTTTCGACCACTATCTCTCCACCTTAAGGTTGCTCGACAACTGGCTCTTGGAGCGAAAGAACATGCAGGAATTCGTGATTCTCGTCTGCGCTCGCCTCGATTCACTTACCAACTTAGCCTTTGGGGAGGAGAAGCAGGCGAATAATTTCGCCAGCTTCGTAACGAAATACTCGAAGTCAGGACAAGACCTGGAGAAGGTCAGCCTCCCTGACCTCTATCGGTTCCTCAAATACCATGAATGCGTGTTGCCAGGTACTATCTCAAAGCCGGGGCGTCTCCACATGTTTGATCCAAGAAGAGATAAGGACTTAATCAACCTGATATGGCGCTCAGGGGTAGCAATCACGGAAAGAGAGGTCGGTATGCTGCTTAGGTTCTTTCTGCGACACCTGAAACAACACTATCGCGTCGTGCCAAATCAGAGCCTGAACAAGTCTTCTCACGATACAGCCAAGTCGATACGCAATCGGCTGCAAAAAGCCGCCGATAGTTACAAGAATGAGTATTACAGTAACGCCGTTAGCTCCATCGGTCCGATTCTCAACAAGTACAAACTGGCTGCATTGCTCTATCGAGATTATAGGTGTGGGGCCATCCACGGGTATAGGGTATATTTGGATGAACAGGATTTCTTCACGAGGCGAGAACCATATTGGAGCACAATCTGGTCTGAGATGATGGAACCGAGCAGATTTCTGACGCTCCATTTTCCAGGCGCATTTCTTCTCAGGCTTCTCGAAGAGTGTGTTCGCAAATTCAAGGACAGGTTGACCAGCAGAAAGATACTTCCAGCGGATTTATTCTTTGAGTTTTCTGATTTCCATGATGACCTGCATTATCTTGACGAAGAATCGATACCAAGCGGCAAAGATCTGTCTCTGAATGTATAGCTGGAAATGAGCTAACAACCCGCTCGACCTGATCGTAAAAAACACGGTGGGTTGGCTGGAGTGTTACATTGTTATACCTTGCGAAAGGAGATCAGATAGTGACAATAATCCTTTACGCATTAACAGTCATTGTTGCATGGCTTGGTCTAAGACATCTTATCTCAATTGTCATCGGTCAGTCTCGTGACGGACCGTTGAAACCTGGTCAACGACTCTGCCATCTTACGTCCCTATCGCTACTTTGGGGCGGTTGCGTAACAGCAATATTTTCCATCACTTCTGGCCCCTTATTGTAGCTGTCGCTGCCGAGCACGGATTCCGGAAAGTCGTCATTCACTCAGGCGAACAGGCAAAAGTGGCAGATATAACAAACCAAGATTCACAAGAAGAAGCATAAAAAGACAAATCCAGTGTACGCGGTAAGCTGCTCACATCCACGTTGGCCTATGCCCGGCTTGCTTAGATTGAACGGTATTGGCCTTTGGGATTGAGGCGGGCGACTGATTGCCAATCCGTAGGTTGCAGGTTCGAGTCCTGCCAGGCGTGGTCTCGGTTTATCAGTGCCGGTCGGCGGCAAATAAATCCCCCGTTCGTTCGTGTCGAAACAGCGCTTTCTTACTCATTCTATCTCCAGCGGGTGCGTCTCATACTTGCTGTAAAACACAAAAACTCCGCCGGGTCCTTCTCCGTTCCTACCTCATCCTTCCACCACGGACCGTAACTGTCAGACGCCATATGTCTTGGCGTCCAGACCTCATATGGCTTAACGCCCAGGTAAAGACCATATTCACCCAGAGAGATGGAGATATATGGAAATATGATAAACGGACTTCGAAGGACAAAAACGGGTCTGTCGCCACTCCAGGGATTTTCGCCCCATTTGCCGTAAGGGTCAACCAGCTTGCCATAGAGTATGGAAAACTTCAATCCCCAACCGTTCGGGTCATAGCGTTTCTTGTCTGAATCGTACCATAGCCCGTGTTCGTGCCTGCCTAGATGAAAGTCAATACCGCCGACCTTGGGGACAGAAGAACAGCCTGCACAAAACAAGATTAGAAAGAAAATTGAGTATCTCATATCACTATCCGATCGGCCGGCCGCCGTCGATGACCTCGTTCGTCATTCCCTCATCGGCGAAACACAAATGCCGCCTCGGCTCACCGAACGGGGAGTTAATGACCGGGTTTTCAACGACAACCTGGTTCACAGTCTGCGGTTCTCCCTCAATCTGTCCAAGCGACAGCGGTGCCCCGAACTTCTCCGCCATTCCGCCACCTTCAAAAAGGTCACTTTGCAGGCCGCATTTCCCGCAGGGAGCCGAATCTAGCACCCACGGGTCCGAATTCAACTCGAAATCCGCTGTCAAAGCCAGCAAAGGCCAAGCCCAAAGGCACGTAACGACACCCAATATGTCGTCGCAATACACAGTGTACTTGAACCCGAAATGTTGACGGTCCTCTGGCAGTTTCTCGCATGCTTCTCACTCTTCTCCCACTTTCAGCCGCCGAAGTCCCAAAGACGTGGTTTCCGAAGCTGGAAAGCGGGCGTGAATGGGCCGTTCTCGTCGCACAGCAGCCTGAGGAGCCTCCCAATTGAAAGTGGGACATTGCCTCCGCAGTGATTGTTCACCACCACAAACGTCGTGATTCCCTTTCCGGTGTCCTGGCCGGTAATCGAGGCCGTTGCTTTCAGCCCCTCGTCTTTGGGATCGACAGTCTCGCCCTAGAGTCCGCCCGACCGGGCCTCTATCGCCCGCGTCTCCGGGCCGTGTAGTTGGATTATGGAAAACTCAACCGTTCGCGCGTCATGCTTTGCCGCTATGTCCGCGATACCGTCTCAAAATCGGGCAGTTTGACCCCTTGTCGAAACAGGCTCCAAGACCACTGGTCGATCTCGCCCGTATTGAAAAACCGTGCATAATCGGCAAGGTAGTCACAAAGGCCGTACTTCTTTGCCGGGTCATAGACGAGTCCGTTCCAAGAATCGTACTCCCAGGCACACGTCCCAATCCTCAGATTACCGTGGCACATAACGAAAGCCCCACGCATCAATGGGATATCAGGGACTGGCACATCGCCGACGCCGGTGCTTCGTTGAGGCAAAAGTCTTTTCATCAGGTACACGCGAAGTCTTCAGGGAAAGAGGTGCAGCTAGCACAATTGACAGGCTTGAGGGTCCGAATGAACGTGCCCGAAGCCAGGGGCTGAAAACCCACGGCTACATTTGCATTGTCGGAACCCACTTTCTTTGCACGGCTGAGTGGGAAACCTGGGGTGCAGGTGTTTCTTCTTGAAGCATAGGAAGTCTTTCTTGCTTATTGTTATTTTACCCATTTCAAAATCTTCATTTTTTGCAGAAATTAAATATGGATTTTGTTGATATATTTGAGATCGGGTTTGTAGAATTATTGGATCGGGGTCGAACAGCCTTTTGCTGTCCTGCCAAGTCTCAAGATTAAGAAGGAGCGACGGAAAAGATGCTACCTTCTATTTTTTTACAGTCCGAGGAACTACTCTGTGGAAGGATTGCAGGAAGGAAATGCGGCCCGAATCACGTTGAGTTGAACGGCCGCACGAACTAGGCAAATCTCAAAAAGAAAGGGGGCATCCAATGGTTCGTAATACGTTCTCCAAAGCCGTGTTGCTGAGTATTGTCTTGATTGTGACAACCCTTGAGGCTCAGCCCAATCCCAACCCGGGGCCTCCCAACCGCTATATCGTCCAAGTCATTGAAGGCGCCGATCCCGGCCGGATCGGCCGCGGAGTCGCGCAACGCGCCCGCGGCAAACTGGCGCATGTATACACGAATGCCGTTAAAGGATTCTCCGTGCTGGTCCCGCCGGGTCAGAGGAAGCGAGACCTTGAAAACCTGCCGGGAGTGCGCCTGGTCGAGGCCGACGTTCCCGTTTATGCGGTTGGCCAAACGTTGCCCACCGGTGTGGACCGGATCGAGGCGGACAATAGCGGTGTAACGGATCCCGTGGACGTTGACATTGCGATTATCGACACGGGCATCGATATCGATCACCCGGACTTGAACGTCGTCGGAGGAAGACATTTCTACAGTCTCTGGGGGCTGCTCGCCTTCGAGGATGACCAGTATGATGATGACAACGGCCACGGCAGCCATTGTGCAGGCATCGCGGCGGCCAAGGACAACGACATCGGCGTTGTCGGCATGGCCCCGGGCGCTCGCCTCTGGGCCGTGAAAGTCCTTGATGCCAACGGCTCAGGGTATCTTTCGGACGTCATCGCCGGGCTGGACTGGGTAACTGCGCACGCCGGTACAATCGAAGTCGCAAACATGAGTCTTGCGGCGACGGCCAGCAACAGTGCGTTCCAAACGGCGGTACACAACACCGTAGCCGCCGGGGTGGTATGTGTCGTGGCCGCGGGAAACGACACCAAGGACGTCTACGGGTTCGACGGAGTCTTCGGGACGAGCGATGACGTGATCCCCGCGGCCTATCCGGAAGCGGCCACAATTTCGGCTATGGTGGATCTTGACGGAAAGCCGGGGGGGACCGAAGAAGAAATTACCAGCCAGTATGGGCATGATGATTCCTTTGCGAATTTCAGCAACGACAGTCATAGCGTCGTGGCCGATAATCCTGTGACGTCTCCGGGGAAGGCTATCGATCTGCTGATGCCGGGAGTGAATATCACTTCCTGCTATATGAACGGGGGGTATGCGGTCGGCAGCGGTACGAGCATGGCCTCCCCTCATGCGGCCGGCCTGGTCGCTTTGTACATAGCCGGCCACGGGCGGGCGAACGATGCCAGCGGTGTCTACGCCATTCGGCAGGCCCTGATTGACGCGGGCGTAGCTCAAGACGATCCTGAGGGACGGGGACTTTACCTCCAGAATGACTTCGATGGTAACCATGAGAACATTGGCTGGGCCGGTTCCACAGAGTCACCGGTGCCGAGTGACACTCCTCCGAGCGTGACGATCACGTCTCCGGCTGACGGAGCCACCGTCAGCGGGTCTTCTGTTGCCATAACGGCTGAGGCTTCAGATGACGACGCAGTTGACCAAGTGGAGTTCTTCGTTGACGGCGCCAGCATTGGCGTGTTCACGACCACTTCCTACGAGTTAACCTGGGACAGCGCCTCGGTCGGTGACGGTTCTCATACCATCACGGCGGAAGCAACGGACACGATTGGGCAAACCGCGAGCGACACGATTACCGTCAACGTGGACAACGTGGACGAGCCGCCGAGCGTAGCCGTCAGGAATCCCGCTAATGGCGCTACAGTCTCCGAGACGGTCACCGTAACCGCCGATGCCTACGACGATAAGGGTGTTACGCAAGTCGAGTTTTTCGTTGGGACAACCAGCCTGGGTGCGGATACGAACGGCGCCGACGGCTGGTCTGCGACCTGGGATACAACGTCTTATTCCGACGGCACGCACACGGTAAGCGCCACGGCCACGGATACGACCGGACAGACAACAACTGATTCACCTGGGATACAACGTCTTATTCCGACGGCACGCACACGGTAAGCGCCACGGCCACGGATACGACCGGACAGACAACAACTGATTCCGTGAGTGTAACGATAAGCAATACACAGGTTCCCCGCATCGCCCAGGTAAACGTGACAGCCACACCGCTGCTGACCTTCCGCAACTGGTGGGTGGCATCAGCTTGGGTCACCGTGACCGAAGACGGTATGGCGGTCCCTGGAGCGAAGATAGAAGGTGTCTGGAGCAGCCTCTACAATAAGAAAGCCTCCAATACGACCGACAGCTTCGGCTTCATCAGTTTCGAGACCGGCTGGCTCAGGACGCCGGGCACCGTCACTTTCACCGTCACGAGGGTCATTGCGCCTGACGGTGAGGAGTACGTTCTCGATCCGTCAGAACCAAGTGGCACGACGACAGGACCCTAACCAGCCTCTTCAGGTGGCAGTACGACCATCGAGTGGCGACACATCAGATTGTTCGCGACTTTGAGCCTTGGTTTGCTGTCGACCGGCGATTGTTTTCAGAAAGCCGAAGAGCCTTTCTGAGCGCTCGGGCGGAGTCTGTGCGCTCTTGGGGCGAAGGTCGACAGGTGGCTCGCAGGCTTCTCCTTTCTATCGAATGTGACCCATCTACGTACCGCATGCCCCCAGGTGAGGCTCTGAGCTTCTCGGTTCATGGCAAGCTCAGGAGCGTTTCACCTAAGCTTGGGACGCTGCCTTCGCTGCCATACTTTCAATCGGGATGCGGTCCTTGTTCTCGGCAAGCCACTGTTCAAAAGTCTGAAGCGCCGGGTTAAGAGCCCGGGCTTCGTCGAGCTTGCGTACGCCGCAGTAGTACTCATTGAAGTCTCGCTTGAACTGGAACATGTTGCCCAAGTCCTCAGCGCCTGGGAAACCAAGGCTGCGGTAAGCATCGGGAGACACGGCATTGTAGCGTACCTCTTGGCCGAGAGCCTTGGTGAGTGCCGCCGCCATTTGCTCACCGGTCAAGTGCCCACCCGCGATGCCAACTGTCTTGCCGATGTATTTGTGGTTTTGTTTGAAGATACCATAGGCACACCTGCCAATGTCTTCGGACGCCATACTGGGGAGTTTTTTGTCGCCCATCGGCATCGTGATGGCGAGCACACCATCCGGGCCTCGTTTCGGGCCCATACCGAAATTAATGAGGTTATCCCAGTAGAACGATGTCAGCAGGAA
>JARRQQ010000277.1:0-8723 GCA_037381725.1 Sedimentisphaerales bacterium | reverse complement strand
GTGTCCGTGGAACCGTTCGATGTGGTTGGCCCCGGTATCACCATGGCGGCGTGGATTAGACCCGACGGCTTCGATATTAGTGACGCCCGCGTTGTCACCAAACAGAAGACCTGGTCTTCAATTGACATCTGGTGGATGTTGAGCACGTATACAGACGGCACGGCGCTTCGGATGCGACTGAAGACAGATGACGGCGGTGCCGACGGCGGTACCACGACAATGTGGAGTGATACCGGGTATCTCGAAGCTGGCGTATGGTCGCACGCGGCGGCAACCTACGACGGCAGCAGGATGCGGCTCTACCACAACGGCGTGGAAATTATGAGCACGAGCAAGACCGGTACGATCCAAACCGACTCCGCCGCGGCTGTGGCGATCGGCAACAGTCCACTTGGCGATCCCGGCGGCTTGAGAGCAACGTTCCATGGTCTGATCGACGACCTTCGCATCTATAATTCTGCACTGGGCGAGCAGGAACTTCTTGGGATTATGGAAGGTGAAGGGTACCCGTTTGCTTTTGGCCCCAGCCCGGCCGACGGCGCTATTCATGCGGACACGTGGGTGACCTTGGGTTGGTCCCCCGGTGATTTTGCCGTTTCTCACGACGTATACCTCGGTGACAATCTCAACGACGTCGAAGAGGCCGACCGGGATTCAGAGCTGTTCCGTGGTAACCAGATGACAACGTTTTACGTGGCCGGCTTTCCAGGATATGCCTATCCGGACGGTCTTGTCCCTGGAACGACGTACTACTGGCGAATCGATGAGGTCAATGATGCTGATCCCAACAGTCTGTGGAAAGGGGATATCTGGAGTTTCTTGATACCGCCAAGAACCGCCTACGATCCGAATCCGGCGGATGGGGCCGAGTTCATAGGCCCGGACAATGTGACCTTAATGTGGACGCCAGGCTTCGGGGCTAAATTGCATACGATCTACATTGGTAATGACTATGATGACGCGAGCAGTGCTACCACGGGCGTTCCGTCCGGAAGCGCCAGCTACAACGCGGGCACGCTCGAACGTGAAAAGGTCTACTACTGGCGCGTCGATGAGTATGACGGTGTGGCCACGTACAAAGGCGACATTTGGGGCTTCACGACGCCGGGCGCGGCGGGTGCTCCGCAGCCGACCAATGGAGCCGTGGACGTAGCCCACACTCAGATTCTGAACTGGATGCCGGCGGATAATGCGAACTCGCATCAGCTCTATTTCGGCACGGATAAAGACGCCGTCATGTCTACAATGCAAACACAGTGAAGGGTCTGGTCTGGAGCTTTACGACCGCCGATTTCCTCCTGATCGACGATTTCGAGAGCTACACCGACGATGACGCCGCGGGGCAAGCTATCTGGCAAACCTGGGTCGATGGTTTTGGCGTTGCCGACAACGGCGCGCAGGTCGGCTATCTACTGCCGCCTTATGCCGAGCAGACGATTGTTCACGGCGGCGCACAGTCCATGCCGTTGTTATATGTCAATGAAGCTGGCGTGACGAATTCAGAAGCGACGCTTACGCTCACGTCCCAAAAGGATTGGACGACGCAAAACGTCGGGGAGCTATCGCTGTGGTTCAGAGGAAGTTCAGGTAACCCGATTGAGCCGCTATATGTGGCGGTCTCCAATGCTACGGGCGCACCGGCAGTCGTAGCCAATGATGATGTGAACGCAGCAAAAGCAGTCGCCTGGACGCAATGGGTTGTTTCGCTCCAGGCTTTTGCCGATCAGGGAATCAACTTGGCCAATGTGAATACCCTTGCCATCGGTCTGGGCACCAAGTCCGGCAAGACATCTTCCGGCGGATCGGGGACGATTTATATAGACGATATCCACCTGTATCGGTAGATCGATTTCTCCCTATATTAAAGGAGGACAACTATGTGTAAAAGAACGACTTTTCTGGTTTCTCTTGTTGTTGTGTCGTGTTGGGTCGTGAACGCGCCGGCCGACTTGGTGGCCCGCTGGGACTTCGAGGGCGACTTTGGTGATGCCCTGGGCAACAATGACGCTACACCCCAAGGCGACACAGCTATCGTTGTCGATCCTGACAGGGGCAGGGTGGCCGAGTTCGACGGGAACGGTGACTACCTAAGCATTCCCAACTCGCCATCGCTGAATATTACCGGCAACCAGATTACGCTGGCCTCATGGGTTTATTTCGACGATGTCAGTGGAGACCCTGAGATCGTCTTAGCAAAGATTGTTCAGGATGGGCAACACGTCGCTCCGTATTTTGCCTATAACCTATGCATTTTGACGGATGGTACACCGCGTTTCTTCCTGGTAATCTCGGGGAGCCAACAACGTCTGCCCGGCAGTCCGAACTTTGAATCCGGGCGCTGGTATCACATGGCAGGCACGTATGATGGCTCTGAGTTGATTCTCTATGTGGACGGCGAGGTCTCTGCTACAATGAATGCGAGCGGCAACATTAACGGATATGACACACCGTTGTTTCTTGGGATCAACGGAGGCCGTACCGAAGCCATGGACGGGAGAATTGACGACGTACGCATCTATAATCACGCCCTAGCCCAGGTGGATATCCAAGCTATCATGCTTGAGATAGGTGGAGGATACCCGTATGCAATGGGCCCAAGCCCCGACGACGGTGCGATGCATGAAAACACCTGGGTGAGCCTTTCGTGGAGACCAGGCGACTTCGCGGTTTCTCACGATGTGTATTTGGGAGATGATTTTGACGTCATAGACAATGCCACACAGGATTCGGACGAATTCCGCAGCAACCAGGCCTCAACGTTTTACGTTGCGGGTTTTCCCGGTTTTGCCTATCCAGAGGGGCTGGTCCCGGGGACGACCTACTACTGGCGGATCGATGAGGTCAATGAGGCCGATCCGAACAGCCCATGGAAAGGTCCCGTCTGGAGCTTTTCGATTCCACCGAAGACCGCCTACAATCCGGACCCGACCGATGGGACTGGGATTACCGACGCGACGGTGACCTTGAGCTGGACTGCGGGTTTCGGAGCAAAGTTGCACACAATTTACTTCGGCGATGACTTCGACACAGTTGTCGACGCCACCGTGGGGACTCCCAGGGGAACGACGACGTATAATCCCGGTCCACTTGAAGCCGAAAAGGTTTACTATTGGAGGGTGGATGAATTTGACGGCGCCGAGACGTACAAAGGTGACGTCTGGGCCTTCACGACGCCCGGCGCGGTCGGGAGTCCTCAGCCCACCAACGGTGCTGCCGATCTATCAATGGCAACGACCTTGAGCTGGACCGCCGCCACCAGTGCTGCGTCCCACCAAGTCTACCTCGGAATGGACAAGGAAGCCGTGCGCAGCGCCGATACGTCCTCGCCCGAATACAAAGGCCCGAAAGCACTCGGCGCTGAGAGCTACGATCCAGGCTTGCTTGAAGCGAATACGACCTACTATTGGCGCGTCGATGAAGTCTACAACGGAACACCGGTTAAAGGCCCCGTCTGGACTTTCGCGGTTGGAGATTATTTAGTGGTCGAAGATTTTGAGATCTACACCGATGACGACGCGAACGGCGAAGCCATCTGGCAAACCTGGATTGACGGCTTTGGCGTCGCCGACAACGGTGCACAAGTCGGTTATTTGCTCCCGCCGTATGCCGAACAGACGATAGTCCACGGCGGTTCTCAATCCATGCCGTTGCTCTATGACAACACCCTCGGCGTACCGAATTCCGAAGCGTCGAGGACGTTGACCGCCCCGCGTGACTGGACGGCGGCGGGCGTTGGTGAATTGTCGCTCTGGTTTCGCGGCGCTTCGGCCAATGCCGCCGAGCCGTTGTACGTAGCGATCTCGAACAGTGCGGGCGCCCCGGCGGTCGCGGCCCATGATGATCCTGCTGCCGCGACGTCCTCTTCCTGGAAACAGTGGCACATCCCGCTGCAGACGTTCGCCGATCAGGGCATCAACCTGAGCAATGTGAACAAAATCGCCATCGGCCTGGGCAGCAAGTCCGGCAAGCCGGCGGCGGGCGGCACTGGAACGATTTATATCGACGATATCCACCTCGATCAGCCGTGAATAAATGTAGAAGTGAGAATGTAGAATTCTCAAGTGCTCAAGCTTCTGCGTCGCTTACTCGAAGTTGTTATCTTACCTCCGTCCGCTATACAGTGGCTTTTCGAGAGAAATAGGTAGACATCACAAGTGACGCCATAGATGGGCAAGTCAGAGTCACAAACGGAGGTCGGCGCGGTAGCTATAGTCCTCCTTCAGGCCCTCGCTGTCTTCAAATTTCTAATCCTGGGCGCGAGGGCTGTTTTGTAGAAAAACATGTAGTCGCCACATAATGCTAGCTTCTCTACAACTGACCCCGTTGACCCTGCGGGGATAGAGAGAGTGAGCAATGTGGATAAGGTTGCGATTGCCTTGGGCAGCAAGGGCGGAACAGCAGCCGATGGTTCAGGGACGATGTACTTTGACGACATTCGACTGTACAGGGCGGAACCACAGCCGTAGAAGCCGAAATGTCATCGACAACCAGAGTAGACTTCGAGGGGTCCTTATCAATCTAAGGTATGGGCCTCTGTTGCTTTCAGGGCATTGTCAACAATCATTATAACTGGTTATAAATTGGGAAAAGGGATGGCAAATTGAAAGGGTTTTTCATTTCTTCATCTTTGAACCATTCACAATTATGAAGTGGAGCTTAGAGGAAAAAGCAACATCAGAATATTTGTTTACAAAACCTACCAGCAGACATATTGTAACAATAGAAGTTCTGGGCTCTTTAAAGGATTCTGCAGATATCAAGAGTTAAGTTGAAATGAACAAAGGAATACCCGGCTTTTGCTAATTCGGAGAAACACAATGATAACTGCGATGATTTCAAAACCAGAAGTACATCATAACACCTTTCCATTGGATTCAATCGTAATCGCCTCTTTTTTGCTCATCGTCGGTGTCGCCAGAGGAGTGAATTTCGAGCATGTGGTCATAGATGAAAGCATCGGCGGCAGGACTGCGATTGGTGATATCGACGGTGACGGTTTCAACGATATCGTCGTTCATACCTGGTCGGACGACAGGGGTAAACAGAATAATGGAAAAATCGGTTGGTACAAGTATCCCAATTGGCGGCGGTATAGCATTGTCGACAGCGGCCACATCTTCGGAGATGGCGTGCTTACCGTCGATTTGGACGCGGATGGCGATAATGATGTCGTCACGTCAAAAGGCAGCGACAATGAGGCCAGTGTATTTTGGTACGAAAATCCAGGTGGCAATGCTACTTCAGGTTGGAAAGAGCATAAACTGGCCACTGTTGAGACGGGCAGTGAAGTCAAAGATATCGAAGTCCATGATATGGATCACGATAGCAAGCCTGATGTAGTTGTCCGTACAAAACACAAATTCGCCATCTATTTCCAGGAGTCGCCTAGTTCCTGGATCGAAGTAAAAACGGATAATGCCGAACGCGAAGGGATGACGGTCGGCGATGTCGACGGAGATGGGGATTATGACGTGGTGATGAATGGATTCTGGCTGGAGAATCCCCGGCAACCTCGCAGAGATACTTGGAAGCGACATGATATCGATCCGGTGTGGTACAAGGATGTTACTGGCGGCTGGCAGGACCACAGTGTCATGGTTGACATCAAAGACTTTAATAATGATGGCAAAGTGGATGTGATTCTATCGCATTCAGAGAAAACTGGTTTCGCCGTCGCATGGTATGAATCGGCTGATCCTAAGGGGGGACCTGATGCCTGGACCAAACACGATGTCGGAATTGTCGATTACTGCCATACTCTTCGTGGCGATGATATTGATTTGGATGGAGATATTGACGTCGTAGCTGCCACGTTGATCAGAAAGGAGAATCCTGAGATATGTCTGTTTACAAACGAGGGCAACGGACTCACCTGGAAGAAACAGGTGCTGGCTGCTACGAGCGCCTACAAAGCCAAGACTGGAGACATTGACAATGACGGTGATATTGACATTGTCACGGCCCGAAGCTGGGACATGGGGCCTCTGCAGCTCTGGCGTAACACCTATTCCAATACTCCTGGAGAGATCGGCGTTGGCGCATCACCGCCGCCAGGGGCGGAGGTCTTGATTGACGGAACTCGTGAAATGCTGGACGAAAAATGGACGTATTGGGAGGGTCCCCGATGTGCCTCGTCTTTGCCGATTAAGTGGAAGATCGTCGATGATCCCGTGAGTCCAGGCAAAGTCATTGCAAGCTCTGATCCCGCTGCGGCAGGAGGTAAGTATGGGGCGGCGGACATTGTTACGAAAAAGAAATATCGGGATTTCCGGTTACACATTGAGTTCTTGGTTCCTCACAAGAAAGGTAACAGTGGAGTCTATCTGCAAAATCGTTATGAAATGCAGATTCTGGATGGTGACGGCGGAAAGCATGGAATGGCGGCGGTGATTAACGAGGCAGCGGGCCCATACCACGCTTATAACGGCACGGGGAAATGGAACGCTTACGATATAAAATTCCGCGCCGCCCGGTTCAAGGACGGAAAGCTCTCCGAAAAGGCAATAGTGACCATGTTTTTCAACGGAGTAAGGGCGCACACGAACCACAAAATCCAAAGGGTTTGGGGTGGAGAGAATTCGGGCATAGATGGGGACAATCAGGGCGGAATAGGTATCACCGATGTGCCTGGAGGACTTAAGCTGCAGTGTGAGGGCCATGAAGTGCTATTTCGCAATGCCTGGATCAAAGAACTCGACATAAAAGAGCCAAACACCGACTGGGATTCTTAATTCCACGCACGTCGTCAGCTGCCAGACCGATGACCGTGTAGTGTATAGCACGTAGATCCTTTTTCCGACAATACGACGAGGTGAGATACCTGCTGATGGCAGCTCTGCTTTTTGTCAATGCAATAATTCACAGTTGGCAGCTTCAAATGCGGCGGAATTTCTATGGTGAAGTGAAATACATCCTCCTTTATGTGCTTTTTTATCACCACCTATGTTTTTGGGGCAACGGACTGAAATCCGTGTGTCGGCGGTTCACCATGGGCCCCACTTGACTCGCATAAGTACCGAGAAGGCAGACTGACAGGTGCCCCAAAATAAAATTATCAATCCTCCTCAATAAGGATTATGCTCTTCTCGATCTGGGCATTCGGTGAAACGTCCGGACCCGCACTTTCTGGCACTGTACGTAAGGGAAAGGCCGATTAACCGGTTCGATGTCGTCACCATGATCATTATTGCCATCGGGATCGCTGAAGAAGTACATGCCCTGGTAGTCTTCAGGATGATTCGAGTCGTCAACGTACAATCCGTCGATCGTTATCTCCCGAGGCATGAAGCACGTGTATCCAAAATCGTGCATACCGTCGTTGCTTGCGTAGATCATTTGCGGCCAACGCCTATTTCCGCTGGCCGGAATCCAGCGGCAATTGCGGATAACGACATCGCCTTCCCACGTGCCGCCATAATCGCTGCGGAAATTGACCAGTGAGTTGCCGTACAAGGTGGAATCCTCGACTGTAAGCACGCCACGGCCGATAGCGTTCAGTCCCATATAACCGAGGGTGCAGCGGCGGATCACGTAAGTACCGGAAACTCCCATATGTGTGTCCATTCTGGAGAGCTTACAGTCTTCGAGCAGGATGTTCTTGCAGAAGTTCGTCCCGATGACGCCCCATCGCGTACGGTCGTTAATGTGGTTCATCCGACAGTTGATCATGCGGAAATTAACCACATTGTTCGCGCTGTAGTCGTACGATCCCATGCTCACCGGCTTACCCGCCGCCCCGATGGTTGAATAGGTCTTGTGTCCGGTGGCGAAGCAGTTGCGCAGGGTGATGTTGGCGCAGTTGCTGATGCTGATAAATCCGGAGTAGGGGTGGCCGACTGCGGTTTCCCCGACAACGTAGTGGGTCAGGCCCTCCACTACCGTGTTGGAACGGGATATCTTGATGTTCCGGGCCCAGTAGTTGTAGCCGACCTCCTGCTTCATCCGATTTGCAAAGGTGGTGAAGACACCGCCCCGCAGGACAAGCGGTTTTTCGTCAATCGGACGGGCTTCAACATGACTGACGTTGTCGTAGTCCCAGTCGATGTCGCCCTCCACCGATCCGTCCCGACGCAGGATGAAGCAGTCGTGCTGGGAAACCCCCGAGTTCCGGTTGAGGCCGCGCCGGATGTATCGCCTTATCTTGCGGTTCGTCACCACGACGTGACAGTCGTGCTTGGGCCGTACATCCAATTGTTTCTGGTCGCGCGTCAGCCGGTCGATCGACAGTTTTTCAGGCTCAAGCAGCGAACGCACTGAAAATATTGACGTTCTGTGATTCTCCACTTGCGTGTCGTCAATGGTGAAACGTGACGTATTCCAGTCGGTGTCGGTGGCGATGATGGCGGTCAGCGCCTTACCGCCGAGATGGTACGTCGCGTCAGGCCTTGTCTTGACGCTTAATCCGTGCGCATTCGCATACTCATGTGCTTTACAAATCGCAGGCAGATCATCGTTTACACCGTCTCCAACCGCGCCGAACGCTTCGTAAGTGACAATCTCGTCAGAAGGCGCGTTACTGGCCAACTGCAGTGCCAACACGAGCGAGGCCCGGCCGTACCCATTGAATGCTTCGGTTTTGATCGTTAGCAACGACTGAAGGATAACCACTATCGACACGAACAGGATCGTATTTCGCTTGGAACTCATGGACTTACCATAACTGATGGGATATTTGAAATCACAGCCATGCAGTGATTCTACCCCTGGCATCAAGGCAGATCAAG
>JARRQQ010000276.1:0-5962 GCA_037381725.1 Sedimentisphaerales bacterium | reverse complement strand
GGAGGCCAAGCTCAAGGATCTACCTGAAACTGACGCCGTTGACCAAGAGGTGAAGGTGGCGTAAACTACGAACTGATGGAGTGGCCGCTCAACCTCCAACTGTCACGGGGACACCGCCCATATAGCCTATCACTTCCCTTTTCTATGCACACGTTTTCGTTTAGCAGCATCTCCACGCCACATTCACTCAGAAGCTGTCCAATCTTATACTTGTCATGGTTGCCCAATACACCGAAGACCTTGGACTTGCTGACAAGGAATTGCGCAACCGTCTTCATTCGTGTGCAGACTAAACTGCGGTCATCATTTAATCTGAAACTATAATCGCCTCCGAGAATACAAAAATCATAGTCAACATCATCCAATGTTGCCATTATCTCCTCTGTCAATCCGTCCATGCCGTCTATGTGTAGATCTGTCACTAACAGTATCCGGGTGTTATCAAATCCTACAGGAAGGTTACTTAAAGCAAAGGACACCTTGCTGAGCTTCACATCCATTGCATTTCGTATTCCTCTGGCCTTGGTGAAACTAATGCTCAGCAAGAAAGAGAAAGAATGAACAAGGAAAGGGAAATTCTCAAAATGCAGTTTCCACCGCCACCCCCTCTTTGATGGCGTGATCGTGTCCCTCTTCCTCAACTGACTCTCTCCTAGTGTTGATCGAACGCATATGTCTCCTAAGAAACTGATCAGTTCATTCTAAGCCGCACAGAAGCTAAAGTCAAATCTGATTGGGTTGAGGACAGGCTCAGATGGTAGCTTCTATCTCTGCCAGTTTTGCTCGACACTCTTCGTCTTTCTCAGGCTTGTTCCAGGCTTCGTATGATCGGTTGAATTCTTTAACACTACAACGCTACAAAAGATTCCAGTAACATCGGCGTACGTTCTTTGGTCTTATCGCTATCTCGTGTAATCGCTTGATCGTGCGGCGGCATTTAGGGTTTCTTCTGGAGCAGCAGCGCCCAATCCAGCCACCCTGGCGTTCTGCGTGAAGTCCACTTCGGGCCTTGGGCCGGCGGCAACGAAATAATCTCTCCCGTAAAGGCGCCAAACCATTGAGCCTCGTAGGTCCCCGGCTCCAGGGAAATGGTGACGTTGCCCTCTTTCGGCAGGTACACGGCATAGATCTCGCCGGGTTGGGCCAGGCAATAGGCCCCGTTATTGACGAGTTCGTCGTGGGGTTCAGTCTTCCATCACTCGAAGCTGGTGAGGAAGTCCACCATGTGTCCATAGCCCTTGAGCATGACCATCGTGTCATCGCCCCGCCCGTTGACCCACCCACCGCCCGTATCCGGTCCAATGCCGGTGCTGCGGCGGCAGCTTTCGCCGGCGGTGCCGTACGCGCCCGCCATGGCGATGTCCCACGCCAGGTGGCGGAGAGTTTCAGCGGAATCGCCTGGCGGCGAGGGCGCCCAATGCGGATAGTGGTCTTCGTAGCCGTATTCCTCGTTGGTCTGGAGAATGATGCGGCCGGTCTTCTTCTGGATCTCCCGCTCCTCGAGCATCAGCGCGTGCTGCGATCGGGACCAGTCCTGGATTGAAGTGACACCGAACCACGCTGAGGCGCGGTCCTGGTGTTCCCGCTGCACGGGATGGCTGGTGGCCAAGTGGCGATAGGGATCTGAACCTTCAATGAGCGTGCCGGTCGCGCGCGCCCATTTCTCGTCCCGGAAGCTGTCGAGATCGTCGCCCAGGTCCCAGGTGATATTCGAAAAGGCGCTGAGCCGCGCCACCGCGTACCGCAGATAGCGCCGCTCATCCTCGCTGGCCGCCGCGGGCTGTGCCTTGTGCGTGGAGATATCCTGGATCACCGAGATGATCATGTCACGCTCGCGAGCGAAGCGCAACGTGCACGGTGATCTCCACGAAATCGTAGGCCTCGATGCTTCCTGCGGACTGCGAGAACGACACTCCTGTCGGAACCCCAGGCGAGGCCGAGACCAAGCCCAGCTCCAACAGGCACATGACTCTCAATGCGGTGCGGCTGATCATACGTTTCTCCCGATTATGTGGCTTGCTCCTGCATACGGAACGTCCTATGATCCCCCCGGATGGCATCCGATTCCAGCAACGGTGACGATCGGCCCCGGCGCACCGTGCAAGTGCCATCCGAGCCTGGGTATCTTCATCCACTTGACTTGTCCCATCACCTGGACAAAGCATTTGCCTGCCGCCTTCACCGTGCATGGATCGCAGAACGGCGACTTACATTCGCATTTGCCGCGGCGCTCCTATTGCCGGCTCACTTGGCACCGAGAAGCTTCAGGATGGCGGCTTTCAGCCGAGGCTCGGAGCCGGGGCCGACCGCAGTGTCGGTGGGCTGGTAGCCGCCTTCCTCGAACGCCTTGTCAGTGCAAATGTAGCCCGGTCCCAGGTCGGTGTAGGCGGCCACGGCCACGAAGTCGCCGGGCGTCGAACGCTGGGCGAACAGTTGATAGTCCACCAGACACTCGCCGGGCAGATCGAGGATGTGCACGCGGCCGATCTGCAAGCTGCTCAACGCCAGCGGTCGGTCAATGCGCTGGGAGAAGGCCAGAAGCATCGCCCCCAATTCCAACCGGATACCAGCGTCTACCTTCGGATCGGCCATCCGTGCGCGGTTCTCGGCGACCGTGCGTTCAGGGCCCGCATACAACGGCAGCTTCACCTTGGTGCTCCGCCACTGGATCGAGTCGACAGGCGTCCACCGCGTAGCGGGAATCGCCGCCTCCATGCCCGCCAGGATCCGCCGGGCAAACTTCTCCCGGGTGGCCGGCGTACCGTCATCGTACTTGCCCACCAGGATATCGCCCGCACAGCCAGCGAAGTAGATCTGAAATACGTTCTCTTTCTTTTCCAATTCCTCGCGCGCCATGCCCGGAAAATCATAGGTCACTCGCGGATCATGGTAAAAACTCTGCGGATGGGTGGCGTAGTAGTGCAAGCGCACCAGCGGCCTGTCGCCTGGGCCGGCGTGATCGTATTGAGCATCGGATCGATCAGCCCCTCTGGCTCGTCCCTCAACGGAAGATCCCTCCCTGTGACGAGACTCCAACGGGGGCGGTGGACCTTTCCATCTTTTTCGATGAGCCGCCGGGTGGAAGCCACGCGGTCCACTTTGCTCTCGCCGGCCCCGATGCGGTCGAAGGGCTGCAACCGGCCCAGCGACTCGTTCACGACCGCGCCCAGTTTATCAGCCGTCTGGTCAAAGAACTTCAGGTCGGGGCACGCCGGCGGATCCTTGGTCTGCAAAAGCAGCCTGTATGCGTCGTTGTCGGCGAGCAGCGCAGTGTGCTGATGGACCGTGTGCACGGCGACCCGTGCGGGCTCGGTCCCGGCGCCTTCAGCCACCTTGCGGCGGAACAGATCGTACGTCGAATTGCAGAGGCTGCACCGGTCAATGGCGCACAGGACGTAGCGCCGGCCGGCGGGTAGGTCACGTATCCCAGCGGTGGCGTCACGTCGCAGCGAAACGTGGCCACACGCAACTCGGCCGCCACGGCGGAACCCACAAATCGCAGTCACGGCAGCCACCCAAGCCGAGCCAACAAGAACCTTGCGCACAATGCTCTCCCACTCCGGAAAATGTCTTCCGTTAAGCCAGCCAGTTCATAGTATCGGCGACAGCGAGTGATTTGTCAACGCGGCGCCGTAGTCTATGAGGCCAAACGGAAAGTCCAGGATCTGAGATGATCGAGGCTTGACACTTCAATGGTCGCCCTGGTACAGTATAATAGCGCTGGCACCGATGATCCCAATCTGTCAAACAGAGGAACATATGGCTCAAAGAAGAGGTTTCACGCTCATCGAGTTGCTCGTGGTCATCGCGATTATCGCGCTGTTGATGGCGATTCTGATGCCGGCGCTGGCGAAGGTCAAAGAGCAGGCGCGGACCATCGGGTGCATGTCGAACCTGCGGCAGTGGGGCGTGACGTGTACGATGTACGCGGAGGCCAACAACGGCAAGCTCTGGAGCGGGATCAGTGACACTGCCTGGTGGTGGCTGTTCCAACTGCCCGACGAACTCAAGGATTGGACGAGGAACAAGACGTGGTTCTGCCCGACGGCGACGAAGCCGATCTACGATGAGCACGGCGTCACGGCGCCCACGCTCAATATCTTCAACGCGTGGGGCATCTTCAGGGACCCGTACTTGGGCTATACCGCCGGTCCCAACGGCGTGGCAGGCAGCTACGGCCTGAACAGTTGGCTGCTCAGCAGACCGCTGACCACGGACGACGTTCGCAGAAGCTATTGGGGCACGCTCACCAACGTGCAGAATCCCAGCAACGTGCCGCTGTTCCTTGACGCCCTGCGGTTCGACCTCTGGCCGATGGAGACGACGCCGCCCGCCCAGACGCAGTTCGCCGCATGGACGGACCAGGACATGGCACGCTGCTGCATCAACCGACATGCCGGCTTTGTGAGCTGTGTCTTTGCTGATTGCACCGTGCGCAAGGTCGGCCTCAAAGAGCTCTACACGCTCAAATGGAGCAAGGCGTTCAACACGTCCGGTCCGTGGACACAGGCCGGCGGCGTGCGAGCCGAGGACTGGCCGGAGTGGATTCGCCCCCTGAAGGATTTCTGAGAACGGCTCTCAGATACCGCTGATGGACTCGATTCCCGTGCCATATCGGCAACAGAAGCTGGCTTTCATGGGATTACGACTACGAATGTCCAGCCGGTCTTCATGTTTCGTCTCTTGCCTGTTGAGTCACTTGGCTGCCATGATGTCGAACTCGGCGACGCTAGTGAAGTTCTGTCGCGACCATTCGCTCAAGGCCACCAGGCGGACACAGCGGCCGATCACAGGCTTGTCGAATTTCACCGTTTGGAGTTGATCGCTGTTCCGGAAGCGGCCGTTGGTGATGACAGGCTCCCATTGTTTGCCGTCCCGGCTCACGTAGAATTCGTAGCCACGAATCCTTCCATTGGAATAGCCTTGGCGGGGCAACTGCGTGAAGCCCAGGATCTCCAGCGATTTGCCCAGATCAATCTGGATTTCGTGTGGGTGCCCGGGGCGGGCGGTCGACCAGGCCGTGTGCCAGAAGGTCTCGGGGTTGTTGTCGATCATGTGGCGGGCCTCTCCTTCACCCGGCTCGACGCTATCGACGTGGATCACCTTCCACGTTGATTTGTCCAGCACCTGCAGCGGGATGATCTTGTCGAACTGCGCGCGGGCCGTATCGCTGGCCAGGCCGTTGTCGAGTTTCACTCGAACCTCAACAGTGCCTTCCTCGATCTGCTCGAAAGGCTGAGTGTAGCGGGTCCAGGCGCCGCCGTTTTGGCGGTATTCCACCTTGCCCGAGGCCGCCGGCTCGATGGTCACGGTGCCGCCCTTGTCGCGAGTGATCAGCGGGGCGCCCAAGTTGGGCAACTGGATCTTCGGGTTGGCTGTCGCCGGCCGCAGCCAGTAGCGGAAGCGCGTGGGCTTGGCGGTCAGCGTGTACTTGTTCATGGGTCGCGGCCCGCAACTGGCCCCGCCTAGGCCCATGTGGGCGGCGTCGATGCAGAGGTACACTTCGTCCCGCGGGACGACTTTGTCGATGTGCCGGGCCTGGTCGTAGTCTTCGGCCGTGTTGTGATGCGCGCTGATCGAATAGGTGCCGTCCGTGACGACCAGCAGGCCTTTGCCCTTCGCGCCGGTCAGCGTCGCCCAGCGGACGTCGGTCTTGTTGCCGTTCTCCTGCGGCCGGACGTAGCGTTCGTATTGATCGACGACGCTGCCGCCGTACAGGCCGACGTCGGCGCTGCGCTTGCGGTCCACGTAGCTCTCTTGGGGCCCTCGGCCCAGCCAAGTCAGCGTGTCGAAGGCCTTGGGCAGGACGAGGCTCACGCCGAGTTTCGGCAGCACGGAGAGGCTGCCGTAAGGCTCGACCTGGTTACTCACGTCAATCGAGCCGTCGCCGAAAACGGTGAACGTGGCCGTGTGCAGCATGCCGCTCTCGGAACGCCCGGCGCAGTCCACCGTGCAGCGCACG
>JARRQQ010000275.1:6025-11451 GCA_037381725.1 Sedimentisphaerales bacterium | reverse complement strand
CTTATGTGACCAGCCGGCCTCCTTCCAGTCGCCGTAACCGACCATATCGTAGAGGAAGACCGCCGCCCCCATTCGGGCCAGTACCGCGCAGCGGGTCTGCCTTTCCGGCCTGAACCGCCCGCCGTGACCGTGCGGACAGAGTATCCCAGCCAGCTTTCCCTTGAAATCCGTGGGGCGGTAGAGCGTACCGGTCACGTAGAACCCGGGCCAGCTCTGGAACGCAACTTCCTCAACGGTGTAGCCGTCATGGCGACGTTTGTCGAAGTATTGAGGCTTGAGAGGCGTCCTTTCAGGCAACTTTGAGAGCTTAGCGCCTTCGAGTATCCCTTCTCGGATCGCTTTCTTGCGTTGCTTCCATTCGGTGAGATTCTTATACGTTTGTTTGAATTGCGCCAATTCTGCTTTCGCCTCCTCCGGCGTCTGGGCGTACCCTTGGCGCAGCTTGGGCTGTTCTTTTGCCGTACCCACGCAAACGATTACAAAAGACGCAGCCAGACAGATAAAAAAATAACTTCGCATTGAGAACTCTCCTTTCATCGGTTCTTTTGATTCAGCGGCACGGGAATTGTCGAACACTCCGAGATTGCTTCGTCGCTGCGCTTCTCGCAATGACAAAGAACACATACTCATGTCATTGCGAGCCGCTGCGCCGCTTCGCGGTTGCTGTCCTGAAGAAAACGAATCGTAGGGTGTGCAACTGGTTGCACACGCGGTTGCGATTGCATTGTGCTGCACGCCAACCGAGACCGCGTGGGCAAAGAACGGCATTTTGCCCACCCTACATCTCCCAGCGAGGACTGTTTTCTTAGGAGCGAGTCTAAGAATCGCGTGGCAATCTCAAATGTTTCAGTTTTCATGGTCATATCGTGCTGTCGAGTTTAGTGATAGGGGTAAGTTGTAGTGTTCTGAATTCGACTTCGGAGCCTTCGGCCTGGACGGCGATCTGGCCTTTGGACGCGGTGCAGTTGGTGCCATGATTGACGAGATCGCCGTTGACCCAGACCTTGATGGCGTCGTTGAGACATTCGATGACCATCGTATTCCATTGGCCTACGGGATTTTCGGAGCCGTCGGTCAGATTGAAAATCCGGCGGCCCTTGCCTTCGGTAATACCCCAATTCTCCTTCGGTCCGCGTCGTTTCTCCATGTCGGGCACGGTAATATCTTCGACGATGCACCAGAAATCGCCCGCGTTCTCGTGGAGCATCTGGACTTCAATCGACTTGGGGAACATGTCATACAGCGCACGCGGCGTCGAGGCGTTGACAAGGATGCCGCAGTTACCGGGCTTGCCGGGGAAGCGATATTCGGCTTCGAGCCGGTAGTTTTGATAAACCTTGTCAGTGATGAGGTGCCCGTTGGGCGTACCCAAACTAACGAGCATGCGGTCGCGAACAATGAACGGGCTTTTCACGTTCGGATCGTTATCCATATCGGGAACATCAACGTGCCAGCCGGACAGGTCTTTGCCGTTGAAAAGACTGACCGATTTTTGTCCGGACAGCGTCGCGCAAGAAAGCGTCGCCGTAGCGACGATGGATACGATGATGAGCTTTTTCATTATGTCGTCCCTTTTATTGTTCGTTATTTATGTCACTTTTTGATCTGGACGGTTTCCTCGCCCGTGACCTTTCCTAAATAGGGTCCCATATCGAGCTCGACCTTTGCGGTGTACGTGCCGTCCGCCAACATGACGGGCGTATCGCAGACGCCGCTTCACCCAAATTTCATTTTCTCCTCGGCTTTGACCTGACCGTCCTGAGTCAAAGTCAACGTTGGCGAAATGGCTTTGCCCGACTGTCTGACGATTCGCAACGTACAGCCGTTCTCGTCTTTCAGTCCGGCGGAAATCAGCGGCTTGCGGTTTTGAGATCGAGAGTTGATCTCCCACGCGCATTGGCCCCCGAGGCGGACCGGCTTGCTTTTGAGGGCATCGGCGGCGCTGGAAAAGAGCGTCATTTTGCCGTTAATGAAGAAATAGTTCCAGCCGTCCGCGTCCAGAGTCCAGAAGAAATACTGTTCCCCGGGACCCGCGTGATCTCGTCGTGTAAGCGTGTAGTACGTCGCGGCTGATCTTTCCCCCAGAGGACCACAGAATTTGAACGTAGGGTTTATTTGTCCCGCGTAGGATCCACGATCATACTTGGCCAGCTTTTTTGCAGCATCGTCCGTCAGATCGCCGTTCCTGTTTTCATCGACGTAGACGACATCGTATCCAGTGGCCGTACCGCCTGATTCGTCGAGGACGCCCAACGTCGAATGGTCACTTGCTTCTCCAAATACGGCGCGGAAATAAAGCGGGTTTTCTGAACTGTATTGGCGCTCGTTTACTTGTTGTGATTTCAGATCGGCTGTCTGAGGTGTTTGAGGCGCCGATTCCTGAGGACCGACCGATGGCTCCTCTTTCGGGGCGGACGGTGACTCTTCCTTCGGTTGTGTTTGCACCTCTTGCAGTTTCTGGTTCTTGAGAGATTGAACCGCCTCTTCGTCAGAAGCCGGCACGGGTCTATGAAAACCTATTCGGTAGATTGCAAAGCCTAAAAAAATCCCCAGAAATACCAACAGCCAAAAAACGACATTCTTGTCTTGGAGGGCTTTCATATTACCTCTCCTTTCCCGGCTTAGTCGGACCTAAATTAGATTGACGATCACAGGCCGTTTGCCTTCAGATATTGAACGCTTTTTTTCAGGATATCTTCCGATCCGATGATCTCGAGTGTGGAGCTTTCGATATCCGCGTGCTTCAAGACCTCGCACACGCCCTTGATGTCAATGACGCCGTCACCCACCGCGATGGTCGAGAAGCCGCACCCGAACATCGTGCCTCTCTTCGGCTCCCATTCGGCGTCCAGGTCCTTCCAGTGAATGTGGTGAATCTTGTTCTTGAAGACCTTGGCCATTTCGACGGGGTCCGCGCCCCCGAGCCATGAGTTGCCCGTATCGAGATTCACACCCAGAGCGTCGGGATCGCCTAACCGCTCGAACACGTCCTGGAGCCCTTTGATTGTGTCCGTGACGGGTCCATGCGGCTCCAGGAGGATGTGGATGCCATAGTCGGCCGCCATCTTCACGGGCGTGTAGAGTTTTTCCGCCATGACGAAGACGCGCTCCTCGTAGGAGAGCTTTTCCGCCCATTCCGAGCGTGGGTCCGTATCGGTTGTCACGACTTCCTTGATTCCGATAGCGGCGGCGAAATGGACGGCTTTCATGATCTCCGAGGTCCCGTAAACGCCGGGGTTGCTCGGCTCGAGCAAGCCCGCGTGCGCGCAGACGGTCGCAGGGGTAATGCCGTACTTCTCGAAGAGACGCTTGACCTCGAAGGGGTTGTCGTCGAGGCTGACCGTGGGGGAAAAACCGGCGGTCCCCAACATGCTGCCCCCGGCGTTCGTGTCCGTGATGTCGGCATACTTGAAGCCCATCTCCTTAGCGTGCTGAAGCTGCTTCTCGACGCTGGCAAATGGCTCAATCAACAAAAATACTCCGATGTTCATAAGTTTACCTTTCCGTTATGATCGTTTCCCTCAATTGACTATGTTTGTATGGCTGCCTCTCAGGATCGCAACAACGCTGCTTCTTCGGCGCAAAAATCCAGCAAGTCAATCGCGATGCAGCTTCCACGGCCTGTCACAAAGGATACAGGAATCCTCACAATCTATCCAGCGATTTTCTGCAATTTCAATTGTGACGATGTATCGGAGGCTTTTGGGCGACAACGGCAAATTCCGGCGTGTCTGGTCTGAATGGTGTGCCCGCAACGTCTGAATGGACCTCTTCGATTTGCAATCCGTTTGTTTCGAATTCCGTTGTTATTGCGTTCCGGCTGAAGTATTGGAGCCAGTTGTAGATCACGCGTGTTCGGGTTTGTTCGATGATCGTGTATTTGTCGAGCACGACCTTTTCCCGGTCATATTTGAACGTATTGAGAAAGCCGTAATAACTCTCCGGCGACCAGAAACCACCCAGAAGATTGTGTTCGTAGGTTGCCGCTTCTTCCCTCCGGTCGAAGGAGGCTAACGAATAAACGTCCAGCAAGACCGAGCCGCCCGGCTTCAAGAGCTTGCAGAACTTGCAGATCATCGTTCTTCTTTGTGACGGGCTCAAAGCGCAGAAGTCACACATAATCATGACAATCAGATCGAACCGTTTGTCTGTCTCGAATTCGAGGTAGTTCTGTTGAATGTAATGGACGCCGAGGTCTTTTTGTGCCGCCATTTCCACTGCGTAGCGAATCGACCTTTCGGAAAAATCTATTCCCGTCACGTCGGCTCCTTTCTCGGCCAAGCGGGTTGTGTACAGGCCGGGACCACAGCCGAAGTCGGCGATACAGGTCTGTGAATTGACGTTGAAATGAGAAACGATCCAATCGACGGATCGTTGGATGAACTCACCCTTTCGGGATGAAACGTCCACTGATTCGTTGAGGTGGTACTCGAGCATTTTCTTCGACGTATGCTCATCGGTCCAGAGTGTGTCGGCTGTGTAATATTGAAACGGCTCGGGACGCGCATTGATTTCTTCCAGCAGTTCAAACATTCGCAAGTCTATTTTATTATCAGATTTCTTTCACTACGTGAACAATTCGTTGGTCGGTTGATGCAGATAGCGAGCCGATACTGTCCCGGAGAAACGAAGGAAACGAACATATAATTCCGGTTCTTTACTCTTCAGACTTCTTGACTTCCTCGATGTAATCTCTGGCGTAACCTATCATCTTCTTTGCGATGCTTAATACAGATTGCGTGTCTGCTTGTTTATGGCTATATTGATGTGATATTCGTAGATGTCCCATGTCATCGTTGTACATAAAATCATAACGCTTGCAGGACCAAACCACCCCTGCTTTCCCGATTTGGTCCGCATGTTTTTTCGGTTTCACTTTCAGTCTCGTTTGCATGCTCTCCATGACGCTCTCAGGATCAAATTCGACGTCAATATCCAAAGTGATCGTTATTGTAGGGCTGCCAACGTCATCGTATGTGAACAGCTCTCTTGAGGAAAGATCTTCTCCGGATTCACTATAGAGATCGTTCAAATGATTAACTAAGGCATCAGGACTGTCTGCTATTTTTGGAATGCCTCGTTCAATGGACTGATAGACTCTGGTAAGCCCGCTAATAGTATCGTCGATGGTCATGATCTATTGAACCTTCAAATTTCTCGAACTGCAATCACCCGCTGAGCCACATATTAGATAGAATACCACGTTTGCCTCGATGCGTAAAGCTTTCTTGTCGCCGAGCGAAGATTTATCCGTCCGCATGGCCTCAAAAAATAATTTGAAAACGATCAAATATTTCTTGAATGTTCAGCCGATAGAGATAAGATAGACTTATATGGTATTGAAATGAATGCCTAATGAAGCGTTGAGCAAACCGAATCAATAGAAGTCAGTCTCAGCACCACGCCGATCATTAATCGTCATTTCT
>JARRQQ010000275.1:0-5990 GCA_037381725.1 Sedimentisphaerales bacterium | reverse complement strand
GTCATTGCCTTGAACACGGGCAATGCAGAAAGACGCTATGACCTCCTATATCCTGGCCGGTGCCGTTGTCCTTGCGGCGAAGTGGACTATATCCCTCCTCTTCATAGTAGTCTATCGCAGCATGGGATTTCATCAGCCCAGTCCCTTGACTCCTTTCAAAGAAGAGATCGTAAGGGCCGTTGTCAATATCTTGTCGAATATCGCGGCTGTATACGTTCTTGTCATTTTTTTCGACGAACTGCAACCCCAGCCGGCCATGGCCATGTTGGTCGTTCCATTGATTATCGGTTTGCTTTGGAGCTATTACAATCTACGAAGAGCCAGACAAGGTATTCCACCAAGCAGGCAGGTTGGCATGGTATTTGATCGGCTCAGAGAGCAGGTGGAGAGTCAATATGGCAGGGAGATAGCGGAATCCGTTGCCGGGGAGGAATCAAAGAGAAGATATCTCATTCGCAGCGAATGCGCGTATTTAGCCAGTAATGTGCTCGGAACAATATTAGGCGCCTTTTTATTTCTTCGTAAAGTGGCTTTTTTCTAAATCATGCGTCCAGGAGGTGAGGAATCGAACTTATGTATACAACCGCTCGTATTGGGCCCATGGAAGATGACATACGTGAAAATCTCACAGGGATGCGACTTTTCGATTTCAAATATTCCATATTTCGCTTATTATGTCTGGTAAGGAAGACGATAAAGACACTGGAGAGTGTGCTATTGTATTTACTATAAGTTTGAGTAGGGCAGTGTAAGGCCGGTTTAAGCGAGTTTGAAGAACTAGTTCGAAGCGAAGAGTTGTACATTGCATCATCGCATTTACAGCCTGGGAAATTCTGATCGTTATGAGTCAATCCGGTTGATTGACCTGATCACATCGCTCGCCTCCTGCTAATTTAGATAGATCGCCACAACCCACCTATTACCCACCTCTACTCGTAATAGGTCATTTGGTAAAGGAGTGCGATCATGAAGATACTTCTCATCAACCCGGAAGTCCCCCCAACTTTCTGGAGTTTCAAAAACGCCTTGAAGTTTATTTCGAAAAAGGCCATTCTGCCGCCTCTGGGATTATTGACGGTGGCCGGGCTGTTGCCCCGGGATTGGGAAAAAAAGTTGGTTGACTTGGCCACAACGAAATTACGAGATCGAGATATTCGTTGGGCGGATTATGTCTTCGTCACCGCCATGCTCATCCAGCGAAAATCTGCAGATCAGGTCATCGAGCGATGTCAGAAAATGGGAGCCAAAGTCGTCGTGGGCGGTCCTCTTTTCACCAGTCTACCCGAAGAGTACGTCCACGTGGACCATTTGGTGCTCAAAGAAGCCGAATTGACGTTGCCGCTGTTCGTACGGGATGTTCAAAACGGTTGCCCCAGAAAAGTGTACACTACACACGAAAAAGCGGATTTACATCAGACCCCGATTCCCCTTTGGAATCTGGTCAAGATGAAGAAGTATGCCATGATGTGCATCCAATATTCACGGGGATGTCCTTTCGATTGTGATTTTTGCGATGTGACGACACTCTTCGGACACAAGATTCGTATGAAGACGACCGATCAGGTGCTGGAGGAATTGGAACGTTTGTATGCTCTCGGCTGGCGGGACGAAGTGTTCTTTGTCGATGACAACTTCATCGGAAACAAGCGTCGTCTGAAAACAGAGTTGCTTCCCGCGGTGATAAGCTGGATGAAACAGAGGCGATATCCCTTTTCTTTCAATACGCAGGCATCCATCAATCTCGCCGATGATGAAGAATTAATGACTCTAATGGTCCAGGCCGGCTTTAACTGTGTGTTCGTTGGTATCGAGACGCCTAACGAGGAAAGCCTGAGCGAATGCAACAAAGTCCAGAACAAGGGCCGTGATCTGGTGGCCTGTGTCAAAAAAATCCAGAGGTTCGGCATGCAGGTTCAGGCCGGATTTATTCTCGGATTCGACAGCGATAAATCTTCAGTATTCGACAATCTGATTCATTTTATACAGCAAAGTGGAGTGGTGACGGCTATGGTGGGCTTGCTCAATGCTCCCAGGGGAACAAAACTCTATAGCAGACTTATGACCGAAAACAGGCTCTCGATCGCCGCTACGGGGGATAATACAGATTTCTCGATAAACTTTGTGCCTAAGATGGGTATCGAAAATCTTCGCAAAGGGTATCAAAAAGTTGTCAGCACGATCTATTCACCCAAAAACTACTATGAAAGGGTGCTGACATTTCTCAAGAACTTCAAGCCTGGTAGAAATGACAAGCCGAGATATCGATTTTGTGATATCGTTGCATTTGGGAAGTCTATCTGGCGTCTGGGAATCGTAGGTAAAGGCCGGCTCTCCTATTGGAAACTCATTTTCTGGTCGCTCCGGAGGCCGCGATACCTCCATTTGGCGGTTACCCTTGCTATTTGTGGATTCCATTTTCGTAGAATTTTTGAAGGCTATAGTCAGGTATAAACGGGGAATTTGTTTTTCAAGCTCCTTGAATATTCATAATTCCGTCTCGTTCTCAGATCTTTTTCGCCAGGCGAGCAGTTCCTCGGCCAGTTGCTTTTGCAGGGTCTCGAACCGTGACAGCCCAGCCAGGTTTGTCAGCTCGTAGGGGTCCTTTTCAAGGTCGTACAATTCGATTTCATCCGTCATAAGGTGGTGCACGAGTTTGTAACGCTTCGTTCGGATGCAACGGACATTCAGCCGATGTTGCTCCGGGGAGACGAAGGAGGCGAAAATACGGTCCCGGTCCCAGCGCCCTTTGCCTTCGTACAGGCCGAGCAGGATCTTGCCCTCGACAGATTCAGGAATCGGTACTCCCGCCGCGTCGCAAATCGTAGGAAAGATGTCGATCAAGCTGGTCAGGCTGGGATTCTCCGGGCGGTTGCGTTTGAGCCTTGGGTAGCGGACGATCAAAGGCAGGCGGATGCCTTCTTCGTACATCGTCTGTTTTCCCGAAATGCCGTGAGCGCCGAGTGAGATGCCGTGGTCGGCCAGGAAGATAACCAGGGTGTCCTCCGAGAGGTTCTTTTCATCGAGCGCGTCGAGCATACGCCCGATCTGCTCATCGTCGTGAGTGATCGTGCCATAATAGCGGCGACGAACGTCACGGACCCCTTCGGGCGTCCTGGGGAAGGGGACCATCTGTTTCTCGTCCCGGAGGTTCGTTCCATGCCAGTCCGTGTAGTACCGGAAAGGTTTGGAGCCATTCATCGGACGCGGCATGAAATTAGGAGGAAGCTCGATATCCTCGGGCTTGTACATCGTCGCGTACTTGCCGGGCGGAGTCCAGGGATCGTGCGGCGTCATATAGGCGACAAAAAGCAAAAACGGCTTGTCACCGGCTTGCCGGGATTCGATGAACTCGACGGCGGCGTCGGTGAAAAGCTCGGAGTCAAATCGTTCGATCTGGCGTTTGTTTTTCCCACCAAAATCTTTCACCATCGGCTTGGGGTGTCCTCCTGCGCCCGGGCCGCCTCCGCCGATATATTTGCCGGAAGTGAAGCCGCGTGTCGAAGGCGAGCCGTCATTGTGCCATTTGCCGGTATAGAAGGTTTCATAGCCGGCCTGCGAGAGTAGCCGGGCGAAGTGTTCGGACGAGGGCCGGATCGGCATACCGAAGAACCAGCAGCCGTTCATCCAGCAGTCCTGGCCGGTGAGCAGGGCGGCCCGGCTCGGCGTGCATATCGGGTTCGGCGTGAAAGCGTGGCTGAAGCGGACCCCACTTCGCGCCAGGCGGTCCAGGTTCGGCGTCTTGAGAAGCGGATGGCCCGCGATCCCGAGGTCCATATACGCCCAGTCGTCGGCGACGATCAGAACGATATTCGGCCTTTTCGCGTCATCACCCCTTCCGACAACGTCCGACAGTGAGAGCATCCCCATCACGCCGCCGGCAACCTTCAGGAATTCACGTCGCTGATACATGGCTCGGACTCCTAAGTAGCTGTTCGCGTGCACTCCAAATAAGAACCAACCCCCGTGCGATTGTCAACACATGGGGCGGAGATTTTCTTGCAACGGAAGAACATTATGCTTGCCCGGGCGGTACATGGCCGTATAATCGCCGTGAGAAATGAATTGAATTGTGAAGATGTGTAGCGAAGCCTTGAAGCAAAAGCGCTCAGCATAATCCGGAATCCGCCTCGAGACCCTGTCTTTCGCACCGTTTGGTTAGCCTTATCTCCGTTCTTGAGGAGAAGGTTCATGCGAGGCGGCCCAAACGGTCTTTCTGCACAATTCAGCCCGAACGTAACGTCTCTTTTTAGGATTGTTTGATGCCATTTACGAGATTTGGTCTTTCGGACCCGCTGGTGCGGGGCATTCTGGCCACGGGCTATACGGCTCCCACGGAGATTCAATCCCAGGCGATTCCCGCCGCCGTCGAAGGCCGGGACATCATCGGCTGCGCGCAGACGGGCACGGGCAAAACCGCGGCTTTCGTCCTGCCTATCCTGGATCGCCTCAACCACGAGCCGCCCGGCAAACGGCGCCATGCCAGGGCGCTGATCCTCGCACCCACGCGCGAGCTGGCCCTGCAGGTTGAGAAAGCCATTCGGGGCTACGGGCGATTTGTGGACATTCGCACTCTGGCGGTATACGGCGGCGTCAATATCAAGAAGCAGCTCAGCAAGCTTAAGCGCGGCGTCGATATCGTGGTCGCCACGCCCGGACGGCTCATGGACCACATGGGGCGAGGCTCGATAGACCTCAAGCACGTCGAGGTGCTCGTCCTCGATGAGGCCGACCGCATGCTGGACATGGGTTTCATTGACGACGTCAGAAGAATTGTGAGCGCTCTGCCCAAAAATCGCCAGACGATGCTTTTCTCCGCGACGATCTCGAAGGAGGTGCAGACGCTGGCCTCGGAGATGCAGAAGTCGCCCCAGGTGATCCAGATCGGCCGGCCGCGCAACCCCATCGAGACGATTACGCAGCACATTTATCCGGTCCGCCGGGAGCAGAAGCTGGACCTTCTGATCCATATGCTCCGCGATCCGCAGATGAACAGCGTCCTGGTCTTTTCCCGGACCAAGCGCGGGGCTGACCGAATCGACCGGCGGCTCAAGCGGGCCGGCATTGTCTCGGTCGCGATCCACTCGGACCGGACCCAGAGCCAGCGTCTGCTTGCCATGGAAGGCTTCAAAAAAGGCAAGTACCAGGTCATGGTCGCCACCGATATAGCCGCGCGCGGGATCGATATTGAAGGCATCTCGCACGTGATTAACTTCGACGTGCCCGCCTATGCGGAAGACTACATCCATCGCATCGGTCGGACGGGACGGGCCACCGCCACGGGTGATGCGATCACGTTTGTCTCGTACGACGAGCAGCAACGTCTTCGCAAAATCGAGAGCTTCATCGGTCGTGAATTCAAACCGGAGAAATGCAAAGACTTTGGCTACGTGAAATCCAATTTCGTGCAGCCGCGATCCGCCGCCAAGGCGAAGCCGGTGCAACCCAAGAACGTATCTCTGGCGACAGCCAAGAAACTGCACATGCTCAACAGGCGGCACCGGAGAGTTCCAAGGCGATGAACCATTTGGATGTGAAGGATCGTATCATAGATAGAGGACAAAGGTTAGTAGACCTTTTGTGAGAATGTGTTATGTATTCTGAGTATATTCGCAACGTGGCCATCATTGCTCACGTGGACCATGGCAAGACGACGCTGGTCGATCAGCTTCTCTACCAGTCCGGCATGTTTCGGACTGAAGAGCTGGACAAGCTGGCGGGGGGCGAGCACGGGTTGATTATGGACTCGAATCCGCTCGAACGGGAGCGAGGCATAACGATCCTGAGCAAGAACTGCGCCATCATCTACATGGATTCCGAGGGCGATGAGTACAAGATCAACCTGATCGACACGCCGGGACACGCGGATTTCGGCGGCGAAGTCGAGCGGGTCTTGAAGATGGCGGACGGCGTGCTGCTTCTGGTGGACGCCTTCGAAGGGCCGATGCCTCAGACGCGCTTCGTGTTGGGCAAGGCGCTCGAGCATGAGCTGC
>JARRQQ010000274.1:0-6026 GCA_037381725.1 Sedimentisphaerales bacterium | reverse complement strand
GGCCAAAAGCACATCCGCCAGTGCATCCCCTTCCCCAGAATGATGGACAAAGTCTATATCTAATCGTTACTATTTCTTTTTGGGAGGCATACCATGAAAAAGACAATACTACATCCCGTCACTTTCACGCTGATCGCTCTTGGATTCATTGTCAGCGTCTGCACCTACTCAATCGCGGCGCGCGAGCGGGACCTGTCCAAGTCACCGCTGACCAGCGAGCGGGTCAGCGCGGCCAAAGCAACCAACACGGGCAAGCTGAACGTGATTGCCTTCGGCGCCCATCCGGACGATTGCGAGATTCGAGCTGGAGGCGTGGCGGCGATGTGGGCGGCGAGAGGGTGCAAGGTCCACTTCGTCTCAACCACGAACGGTGACATCGGTCACTGGAAAGAGGCGGGCGGCCCGCTGGCGCAACGCCGGACCGCGGAGGTCAAGAAAGCGGCGAAAATCCTGGGCATCGAGACGCAAGTGCTCGACAACCACGACGGCGAACTCATGCCCACCCTCGAAAACCGCAAGACCCTGGTCCGGCTCATTCGGCAAGCCAACGCGGACGTCGTCATGACGCATCGCCCGAACGACTACCACCCCGACCATCGCTACACGGGCATCCTGGTACAAGACGCAGCGTTCATGGTGATCTGCCCGTTCTTCTGCCCCGACGTGCCTCACCTGAAACAGAACCCCGTTTTCCTGTATTTCTGGGATCGTTTCCAAAAGCCCAATCCGTTCGAGCCTGACGTCGTCGTCTCCATTGATAGCGTGATCGATCAGAAACTCGAAGCGCTCGTCGCGCTCGAATCGCAGTTCGTCGAAGGCTGTGTGACGGGAAACGAGTCCATGATCCCGAAGAACGAAGCCGAGCGGGCCGCCGCCCACGAGCGAGTGCGTAACAGCTTCCGCGAGCGTTTCGCCGCGACCGCCGATCAGTATCGGCAAAAGCTCATCGAGTTGTACGGTCCAGAGAAAGGTAAGAAGGTGCGGTACGCCGAAGCATTCGAGGTCTGCGAGTACGGCCGGCAACCCACTCGGGCTGAGCTGCGCGAACTTTTTCCTTTCTGAAAGTGTTTCTCGTCTTGTTATGGAGACATGGACGATACAGAAGCTCCTGAACTGGGTGACGGAGTACTTTGCGGGCAAGGACGTCGATGCGCCGCGCCTCAGCGCCGAGCTTCTGCTCTCGCACGTGCTGGGTTTGAAGCGCATCGAGCTATATACCCAATTCGACAAGCCCGTCGCCAAACCGCAACTGGACGAATTGCACGGCTTAGTCAAGCGGGCCGGCGCCCAGGAGCCCGTCGCGTACCTGACCGGCAAGACGGAGTTCTATTCACTCGAACTGAGCATCACCAACGACTGCATGATCCCCCGGCCGGAGACGGAGCTGCTCGTTCAGCGCGCGATCGAATTCTTACGGACGCGCTGCGGCACACAATTCGTTTGCGACCTGTGCACGGGCAGCGGTTGCGTCGCCGTGGCCATTGCCAAGAACTTCCCGGACGCTCGCGTCATCGCGACGGACATCTCAGCCGCGGCTCTCGAAGTAGCCGCCCGGAACGTCGAGAAGTATCAGTTGACCGAACGTGTCACCCTCTTGCAAGGCGACCTGTTCGAACCGCTCCTCCGGCCGCTGGACGTGGAACAATTCGATTTGATCGTTTGCAATCCGCCCTATGTCAGCGCCGCCGAATATGAAACGCTCGACAAGAACGTGAAAGATTTCGAGCCGAGGATCGCCCTGTTTGCAGGCGAGGATGGTCTGGATACCTATCGCAGGATTATCGAAAAGGCCGACCGGTTCCTGAAACCTGAAGCCGCGTTAATGCTGGAAATCGGTTACGCTCAAGGACCCGCCGTGAGGGAGTTGCTCGAACAAACGGGTGCGTACGTTGAGGTCAAGATCGAGAAGGATTTCCACAACAACGACCGCATTGTCACGACCAAGAGAATGTCTGCATGAATGCGCAGGAATCTGTCTCAGTCGGTCCCAAAGTCGGAAGTGTCCCTCCTTGCCGTTGGGCAGTCCTTATAAAGATATCTTCACCGGGTGGATCGACTCGACTTGTCTACGCCTTTCGGGCGCCGACACTCCGTTTGAAGCACCAGAACGCTTCCACGCGCGGAGTGGCCCGGGCCTCGAAGCTATCTGGGACAAAGCCGTAGGTGCCGGTGATGATAGCGGACTTTTCCTGCCAAATCTCGTCCGGCAGCTTGTTTTGCACGTCCGCGTCCCGGATGGGGCGTGGGGGGTACGCGCCGTCGCCGTCTTCGTAGGCGAATCGCCAGACCTCTTTTGCTGGGAGCCTGTCGCTGTTCCACAGAGCCAGCACCGCCTTGCCCGTTTCTTCGTGTCGGAGGTGTCGCGTGTATTCGCCCCAAAGCCCGTGCGTCATCACCAGGTCGAAAGCGCCCGAGGGCACCAAATCCATGATCGTATTCTGGACATGGCGCGCTTGCAGCGGTGACTGTTCGGGGCCGTCGTCCAGATCGCCCATGACACCGGTAGCGTTCAAGGCTTGGAGCGCTTGATGAAACTTGGGCGCTCGATCGGGATCGCTCGCCCGACACAGGGTCACGACCGTCCACTTGCTTTCAGGGTGCATGAGCATCGTGCCCCCGGCCCAGAGTGTCTCGTCGTCCGGGTGGGCCACGATGACCGCACATTTCTCGAAATTCCACATACTCGATTCTCAAGCATAAACGTCAAGGAATAGGCGTCGGCTCTTCGGGTTCTTCCGGAACCTCCGGCTGTGTCCCGTCCGCCCCCTGCAACTGCTCGATGGTCTTTTGAAGCCCCTCGATGGTAGCCTTCTGTTCGTCAATCGTCACCTGCTGGCTCTCCACCAGCGTCTTAAGCTCGGCAATCTCACTACGGAGCACCGTTACGCTCTTCGCCTGGTCGTCCGACTGCGCGGTCAACAGTTTTATTCTCTCTTGCGCATCTCCCGCCCGGGCCATGACGCCGCTGCGCTCTTTGACAAGCTGATCGACCTGGGCCTGCAGCTCGTTGCGGTTTTCCTTCACCGCGACTAGCTCCTCTTTGAGATCCGTCATCTCTCTATTCGTCCTGCTCAGCGTGGTCTTGAGTCTGGCCAGCATCATCCTGGCTTCCTCGGCTTTCGCGAGGGCCTCCTCCTTTTCACGATCCTTGCAGCCCACCACAACCAAGACGCAAGTCAGCAAACACAGACACCCGCCCGCCCGCTGCCATCCGGCCATCTTCGTGCTCCTTATTCCCCCGTGAAACAAGCCCTATACAAGCCTCATCCAAAAATCGTACTCCACCCTCTTTTGGCCCTTTTCTGCCAATCACGTCTATGATACACAAAACTGGCGATCAAAGGCAAGACACTGGTTGCTTCCGCGTAGACCATCTGTTCGTGCACGGTATCGACTTTGCCCCACGAGGAGGCTTCTTTGAGCGTAGAGCTGGAGCATGCCCCGTCCCGAACGTCGGCCACGGTGATCTGTACGGCATACTTGTGCATTTCGGTGGGTTTGCCCAGCACTTCCGCGCAGACGACGGTGTCCTGCGCAAAGTTCTTGGGCACGCCGCCGCCGATCATAAACAAGCCCGAGATCGGCGATTCTATCTTGATCTGCGTCAACTCTCTGAAGTCCTTGACCGAATCGATGCTGACATGGCTTTCCGGGTTTTCAATTTGATGAGCAACGAGGCCGAAGCCCGCACTGGAATCCGAAAACGCCGGGCAGAAGATCGGTACGTCGTTCTCGCAAGCGGTCTGTACGAGAGAGTCAGTCCTCTTTGCGTTTTCCACGAGATACTTGCCCATTTCCCGAATAAATTCCCGCGACGAATACGGCCGCGGATCGAGCGAGTCGGCGATCTTCCTGATCGTACCGTCACAGACCTGGAGCTGCTCTTCGTCGATAAAGGTATCGTAAATTCGGTCGATGTAGAGCTCCCTGAGCTTCTTGTCGTCGACGAAGGGACTGCCTCTGTAATGCTTGAATCCGAGGGCCTCGAAGAAGTCCATATCGACAATCGTGGCGCCCGTGGCGACGATCACGTCGACCATGTTATGCTTGACCATATCGACGTAGATTTGCATACAGCCCGCAGCGCTGGTGCTGCCCGCGATGCAGAGAATGATCGTGCATTGATCGTCATTGATCATCCGGTCGAGGATATCCGCCGCGGCGGCCGTATCCCTGGCCGTGAAAGACATGCCTCTCATGGCCCGAACGATCTCGGTCGAGTCGAAAGACTTTACGTCGATATGTTTGACAGCATCCTTGAGAAGGTCGCTCTTATCCATTTGCCTCTCCAAATCTGTAGCTCAGCAGCTTGTAGATGAGCTTTGCCGCCAGAAAATCGGGGGCCTTGTTTCGGTCGTCCGGGCAAAGCTCGACGACGTCAAAGCCCACGATCCTTTTCTTGTTGCAAAGTGCCCTGAGCAGTCCCAGGACGTCATACCACATCAACCCTCCGGGTTCCGGCGTACCCGTGGAGGGCATAATGGCCGGATCGAGAACGTCCAAATCGATGGTGACGTATACGTCCTCCGAGAGCATCGAGATTGTCTGCTCGATCCAGTCTGTTTTCATCTGGAGGTGCTCGGCAAAGAAGACCCTGGACTTATCCATACGTTCCTTCTCGGACGAATCCATGCTCCTGATGCCGACCTGAACAATCGGGCAGACCTCTTTGACCCTGGCCATCACGCAAGCGTGATTGTATTTGGAGCCGTTGTACTGCTCTCGCAGATCGGTGTGCGCATCCAGTTGCAGAACGCTGAGATTGGCGAAACGCTCGGCGTGGGCCTTGACGGAGCCGATACTGACGGAATGCTCACCGCCGATGACGACCGTAAACTGGTCTCTTTCGAGATAGTCCCGCACCGTTTGCCTGAGGGCCTCGATCATCTCCATGGTGGAAATCTCTCCGCCGATAACGTCCTCGGTGAAGATCCCGTTCTTGTAGACCTCCGAGTCCGTCTCGATATCGTACAGCTCCATGTTGGCGGAGGCCTCCAGAATGGCGGCGGGGCCTTTGTCGGCGCCCTTCATCCAAGTGCTCGTTCCATCGTAGGCGACGGGGACGATCACAATCCCGGCGGTTTCCGGATCGGAGTATTCCGCGGGCAGGTAACCGAAATTGATTGCTTCCTTCATGGCCGCCTAGATCCGATCAGATGCTCAGTCGAAAAGGAACATGGCCATCGCCACCGTTGTGGTCCACAGACCCTCCTGGCCTTTGGCGGTTTGGGTGATATTGGTGGTTCGGATGAACAGTCCGCTGGATTTGTAGGCCTGCTCCTTCTCGGACCAGGCTTTGTCCGGATCGATCTCCATCCCCAACGTCGTTCCCAGCATTCCGGCGGCGAGGTCTTCGGCCATATCGCCGGCTTGACGGCTATTCATGCCGTGCCCGTGCACTTCGCTCAAATAGCCCCAGTTTCTCTTATCCTTGGGAACGGCTACCCCGACCGACGAGGCCACGAGTCTGCCGTGCTCGTTCGTATCGGCTCGGGCCATGACGCAATACGATATCTGGCCGGGCGAGAGCATCTGGAGGCCGTTTTCTCGACTGATGATCTTGCATTTCGGCGGCAAAATTGATGAGACCTGCACCAAGTTTTGCTGGGCGACACCCGCCTTTCGCAGCGCTTCCTCGAAAGACTTGAGCTGGTATCTATGCCGGCCGACGCCCTTGGTCAAAAACACTCTGCTGGGAACAAGGCCATCCATCTGCTGCTCCTTTATCTCTGTTTCTTGTCTCTTAGCAGATTCAACTGAGCCCCATAACATAATATCTTCTTTGCAGAAGTCAAATTTTTTTGTTGACCATTTAGCCGGTTTTGGCTAAGTAGTCAGCCTCATATTTGGCAAGATGAGAGAGCCCGTGAAAAATCGGCTCTTCCGGAGCAATGGGATCGATATGGGAAAAAAGAAAGAAAACAAGGCCAAGCTCTCCTCGGCGGAGATCAAGAAGCTCAAAGCCATGCTGTTGGACAAGCGGAGCGAGATACTCGGTAACGTGACCAGCATGGAAAGCGAGACCC
>JARRQQ010000273.1:0-7535 GCA_037381725.1 Sedimentisphaerales bacterium | reverse complement strand
CAAGATGTATTACCCCGGCCCCATTGGCTTTCATTTCGTCCACGGCGTATTCGATATTTCCTCCCGGACAACCGTCACAGGTGGTATATCCGACAACTTCAACGTCAGTATTTTCATACCTGGAGAAGGCGCCTTCTCTGTTTCGAAGGGATCTGAAACATTTGCCTCCTGCGCATCGCCGATAACGATCGCAGATTATTATACCAATCTTAGTCTTTTTTTCCATATTTCCTCCTGATTCAAAAAGAATAATGTAACCAAATAAATCTTTTTTAGCGCGAGAAGAGAGCTTTTATCCTGTCAAAGGCTTTGTTAATCTCGTCAAAGGTGACACAAAATGACATTCTCAAATGACCTTCGCCGGTCGGTCCAAAGGCTATTCCCGGTGTCGTCGATACTTTGCCTTCTCTCAAGAGATGTTTGCAGAATGCCATCGAATCTTTCCCCTCCTCCAGGAGTATCTTCGGGAACATGAGATAAGATCCACCTGGTTTCTGATATGTGAAAATAGAATCGGCGTCATCAAGACGTTTGCACATCAGGTCGCGAGCAGATTGGTAATGTTCCCTGAATTTTGCGACGCAATCCTGCGGTCCCTTCAGAGCAGCAATTGCCGCATATTGAGACACTACGGGCGCACAGATTGCAAAGGGAATATGAGCTTTCGTAATCTGAGGTATCCACGACTCATCCGCATGCAGGTAACCGATGCGCCACCCTGTCATGGCATAAGTTTTTGTAAACGTATAGCAGCTTATCACATGCTTTCTCATTTCCGGAATCGAGGCCAGCGAAAAGTGTTTGTAATCGTCATAGACGAAATACTCGTAGGCCTCATCGGTAATGATCACGAGATTATGCTCCAAAGCCAGAGCCGCTAGCTCCCGTAGCTGCTGTTCTGAGAGGACTGTGCCGGTCGGATTGTTGGGTGAGCAGCAGAATATAGCCCGTGTTTTTGGAGTAATGGCTTTTTTGATTGCATCGAAGTCAAGGATGAAGCCTTTCTCTTCAACAGTAGGAACCAGGACCGGCTTGCCTGACGCCATGACAACCTGCCGAATGTGCGTGGAGTAAGTCGGAGTGAACAGCAGAACTTCGTCTCCAGGATCGATTGCAGCCATGACTGCCGCTGAGAGACCTTCAATGGCACCTACCGTAATCAGGATCTGTGAAGGGTTGGCGTCTATTTTGTTGTCCTTCGATAGCTTCTCAACAATCGCTTCGCGAAGTTGCAGGAGACCGGGATTCTCGGAGTATCCCCCCACGCGACCATCTTTTATTGCTCTGATTGCGGCCTCCTCAATGTGTCTGGGCGTGCCCGCTGTTGGTTTGGCCCACGATAAGAAGGCGACATCCTCGACCTCTTTGGACAATCGAGTCATTTCGTGAATAGCCGATTTCGGTATCTGCGAAACGCGCTTTGATATTCCGGGTCCATCTTTCATATTACCACCCTCCAGTATAAATAAAATCTACGATCACATTATTACTGTGTGACTTTTCATCTATATGTCTATACGGGTTCCGACTCCTCCCCGAACATACTTGTCAGGATACCGCGACTGTATCTCCGCTATGTGCTGCGTGCAGTGTGTGGGACAGACAAGATGCAAAGGCTGAAGAACCTCAAACTCCCTGAAACCGTGCAAACCACCGATCAAAGCAATGGGAGTTCCAAAGCGTTCTGCGGCTTTAAGGATTGATGGAATACCCGGGTGAGAGCACCCGACAATCACAACCAATCCATTTTCCGATCGAACTGCCAGCGATTGTTCTATGTCATCCAGTAGACCGGTGGTGTAGAGACCTTCCCTGATTTTCATGGATTTATCTACATAGACGACCTTGCGGGCGGGTCTGATTCCTCTCAATGAAGCGGGAGCATACACGGTCACATCTCCATTCTCATTGAGAAATGACGACAAGCCGCCGACGTGATCAAAGTGAACATGAGAGATGAATACTTCATGAATAGACCCGGGTTCGATTCCGAGCACTCGCATATTCTTTAAAAGTATAGCCCCATTGGAACCGGTATCGAACAGCAGATTGACGCCTCCATGACTGACCAGACAGGAAAATCCCCAGTCGGTCTCTAGCCCCTCCACTTGAGATTCATTGTCGTAGAGTATAGTTACATTCATGTTCTCCGGTCCTTTGACAAAACCACGCTCAGATGTTTATCCCCTCGAGTATGATATCACCCTGGCTGACGCCAATGGCATCGGCTATTATCCTACATTTGGCTTTCAGGAGGAAAAATATCGGGCGAGGGTAGTTTGAAAGGGCCTCATAGTTACCCTGCCCTTTGGCTACCACGAAATCAGATTGGTCCAGTATCTTCCTGAACTCCGGACTGCAGGTGGAAATCACTGTACCCGGCGCATCTGTACCTGAAGACATGATGGTAGCGACACTCTCGAGTCCGGCTCTGACCGCATCATCATAAGTTGCGTCGTTAATAATCGGCCGTTCGCGGACCACGTACACTGTGGGTTTGTTCATATGTTCGATGAGAAGACGATCGAATACCGTCTCGCCGGCGTTATCACCTATGAAAAGGACCTGCTCGGAGTCCGCCAGATGCCGCTTGAACGCCATGTAATCGCGGATTGCGAATTCTCGTTTCATGACATCCTGCAGTTCAGCCTCAATATCGAAGGTTGCGCTCGGCCCCAGATCAATCACGTTCCCTGCAATGGCGATGCGAATGGCAGTAAGCAGGCCGTCATCCGCCTCTTCGATTGTCTTTTTCATTACGGGATAAAGGGCGAGAGCCCGCTCCGTACTTTCACGCTTCAATTGCTGAAAGGGATCATGATTCCCCGTAACCCTGCCTACCAGCTGGTAAATTAATCGTCCAGTTTCCGGTGGTGTACTTGCAAGTGAAACTTCTCCCAGCATTCGGCCAAGTTCATCGAGAAGACGTTTGAGCAGTTCCACGTCATCGGTCGCCATCCGCCCTGCGCGAAGTGCCTGTTCGAAAAAGCATGGGATGCAGTCAAGATAGGTTTTCATAGTATAGATTTCCCCGTCGGGCCGCTTTGGAAAAGAGCGCCTTGGCACAGTACACATTTTTAATATACTGCCTATAAATTCCAAGTCAACATCGATACCATGAAATCATCCGGCCGTTCAGGTATATCATAGATTCTTCACCTGATGTCAAGCTATGCAAGACTGAGTAATACATCAGTTCGAAACGGCAATGTGCTTGATTGGTGACTTAAGGCATTGCAGTACAAATGAGTACAGTTTTGAGCTTCGGAAACTAGCCGCCGCAGGAGCTGACCACCTGGCCAATACTCTGCTATTTTGGTCAATTTTAATCCGGCTACTCGACCGTTGGGATGGATTTTTACATGTGAGTATGAGATCCTCACAAATCCGCTTGTAGGCTATTACCACATCTCAAAAACAGGAAAAGCCTCGATTCGCGCCAGGGCTTAAAAAATAAAATTGCGTGTTTGACGAGACCTAAAATCGCTGCTTCCTATGGCGAGGATTTGTGGAATAAATAGCACACAAATTTGAGATAAGGCACCGCTTACTTCATTCACGCAGCAGATTCAGGCAATTTTGTATCTTTCTAAGTTTTCTATTTAAAACTAACTCTTGCAGCAATGCGATAATCCTTGCGAAATTAGCCTTTTTGCCGATATTTTAGTAAAATGCATTTGCATTGAATGAGCCAAATGGAAAAATCGGAGAATAAGATGTTTTATCAAAATAATCCAAAGTTGTTGCTGACCTTAATTGTATTCATTTTCCTGGCAGGACCCATCGGTGCCGAAGTTCCCGGTTCAATGAACTATCAAGGCTATCTTACAAATGATGCGGGGAATCCAGTGGCCGATAGTCTATACAATGTCACTTTCAAAATCTATGATGAAACAAATACAAAACTCTGGGAAGAATCGCACCAAATAGCTACGAGTGGTGGGCTCTTTTCAGTGCAGCTTGGTTCCAATGGGTCACCGCTAAATGCGGATGTATTCAACCATTCCGAGTGCTGGCTGGGAATCACGGTAGGTACAGATCCGGAAATCAGTCCGCGCACGCAACTTAACACGGTCCCATATTCATTTAAAGCTGGAAACGTTCAATCAGAAGATATAATCAACGAGCCTGGTGTGGCGGCTTACAGCGGTGCCTTTTATGTATATCTAAATGACCTGGATTATACAACTCTCTGCAGTCTGACTATAAACTGCCCTGCTGAAGGCTTCGTCATGGCCGTTGCTCATGGCCGAATCGCCACTCTACCACAACATACAATGGGTACCAAATCGTATGCTGTCGTCGGCATTTCTGATACTCCGAATTCACTCCCCGGGAACCAGGACCTTGATTTTCAAATCGACAGCGCTGCCCCCTCCGGGACATATTCTATCCCCTTCGGCATGACAAGTATGTTTACTGTACCAGCGGCAGGCTCATACACATATTATTACCTGGCTTATGAATACTCTGGATCCGTCTCTGTAGCTGATATGCAATTCAATCTGATTTACTTTCCGACAGCTTATGGAGCTGTAGATCCCGTACCACCACCGGTGAGGCTGACCGATGGTGATGGTTCCAATCTGCTGCATAGTCAAACAAATGCGACTGCAGAAAACAGACAGGCAAAACCTGAAGCAGTAGACGCTGCACAACTTAAGCTGGAATTAGCAACCCTGAAGACCAAAATAGAGACCATACAACAACAAATAGATAGCATAAGCATCCAGAAATAATAATATTGGCTTATGGGGCTGTACAATTATAAATACCAGATGTTGATCTCTGCACTAATCTCAGATCAACAGGAATTTAATTCGTACTGGTTTTTCCATTTACAGATATTAAACGGAAGCTTATCCTCCGGGAGCATGAATTGATCTATCGTGACAACAACGAAGCATTTGGTGTTTTAGATTATTTTTAGTTATTTAATTATAATGGCTTATCAAAAATGGAGGTGGGGGGAATCGAACCCCAAACTCGCATTGCGGCACAAGGACTTACGCCCTGTTGTGACCATATTGTGACCGTTTTTTTGCGCCTTCGGGCCTCCTGCCTGTCTTGCTCATTAGTTACCCTTCCTTCCTCGCTGTGAGAAGTGTCTCGCCCTGGAGTGAGACATTGGAATAGCCAACGGCCTCGAGGATCTTCTTGTAATCGTTGAATGAGCGCACTTCACTATCCGGTGCGAACAGTAGGAGTTGGTACGCAGCAAGCAGTGCAGTTTCATTCTCACATCGATTCTCATCTGCAAGATACTCGTTGATTACCAACATGCCGCCGGGCTTCAATCCCTTGTATGCCTTCCGAAGAATATCGAAGAGTCTCTGTTCTCTATAGTAATATAAGATCAAACCGAAGTGAATGATGTCGAACCCTTCTTTTTCAATCTCTGTGTTAACCAAATCTCCGGGGCACAATTCGATTTGCTTGCGAACACCCATTATATCTGCTAAGCGACATGCCAACTGCAACATCTTAGGTGAGTCCAGTAGCGCAATTCTAGCGTTCTTGTTTTCTAGGCCAATGGCCATGGTCTTTACTCCAGAGCCGCAGGCAACGTCAAGAATTCTCGGGGCAGGGGACCCCACCTCATCGATACCGAGACTATGCCATCTTTTCAAAGCCGTATCGGCCGCTTTTCGCCAACGAAGCAGAGCCGGCGAATAGTCCATCACCCATTCATCTTCTTTGTCAGGATTAGAGTAATCACCCCCAACTGCATGGCCCGTTCTTACGGATGGCCCGTTCTTACGGCATTTGCGCTCTGACTGAGTGACTGCAAGGCAATCTGTGTTCGTAGTGTCAAGTCGCAGTAAAAGGTTTCTTTTCCACGAACGAAATACGTTTCAGAAACGGGAGTGTGTTTATAAGCTGAACTCGATTTCTGGAGGTATCTGAGTGGACACAATGCATCCAGCAATATACTGAGTCCGCGAGAATCTAGTTTCAGAGCCCTTACGATTGCGTTTAAGGTGTTATGACCTTGGTAGATGGCAGTAAATAGGTCGAGTTCAAGAGCAGTCTTCAGAACATCGGCCTTGAGTACCCAGTATTCCAGTGCACTCACTGTCTCAAGTGAGGGTACATCTGCGTTCTTATCAATCACAAATCCTGCTTCTCCTCTCGGCGTGATATCACACGATTCTTGAGTTTAGACTAGCTTCACAACAACGATTACCACAACTTCACTCCCTATTACTTGGCTCCTATGACCTTTGCCTGTTGTATCCTCGACTAACGCAAGCTCTCCGGCTCGTATTCGACGTTTCTCTCCATCGGACACTTGTGCTTCTACTTCTCCTGACAGGTAGAAGTGTAACTGCCGAAAAGGTGCAGGATGCCAGTCTCCTATCCAACCTGGTTTTGCTCTAAGGATTGAACATTGTTCCGCTTGCCCGAATACAGAAATATCCAATGGCGGCGCTGGTGGAGCGAAATCAATGGCCTTGAATACAAGTTCACATTCTTCAAAATGTGACTCACCATTGTCATCCGCATAGAGTCGTACATACTTCATCACCGCTATACCTATGGCTGTTCAGATTCTGCCGGTGGGAAGAAGCCAAGTTGTGTTAACATCGCCACGTTGTCCCAGCTAATCCATGTCTCAGCCACTTTGCCATCCTCGATACGTTGAATCACGATATTCTTTAGCATGAACTCTTTACCGCTTGCCGGAAGGTTTCCCATCGGACCAGTTTGAACGCCCGTCGTCGTGGTCACATAGGCTACCATATTGCTGTCAGCGATGATGAAGTCAATCTCGTCTTTGCAGTTTGACACTGCGTTCACGAAATCAGCCACAAAGGCCTTAAAGACAGCGGGGTCACGAATCTCCTGCAGTCCCGGCGGCATCGCCTGGCAGTGGCGGACATAGTCCGGCGCCAGTACTTCGTCGAATATCTCGAGATTGCCACTTGATACCGCGGCATGGATCCTCTGCATCAGAGCCTTGTTCTGCTCTTCAAGTTGTCGTACGGGAGATTCCTTTGAGCAGCTTACCATAAGAAGCAGGATCATAAGTGAAACAAGCAGTGCGCCTGAATTCTTGGTCTTCATATTCCGCTCCTCTTTATCATATAGTGGGCTTGAGATCATATCTCTTCTCGTATTTCTCGATCAGTGCCTGGAAGCGCGGGTTATCTCTGATAGGATCCCAGGCTGCATCCTGTTTGATGTTTACCAGGGTCAAATGAGATGGAGCACTCAGGAGCGTATCGAGAATACTGATCGCCTCAGTTGGATGTCCGGTCAAAGCCAGGACTTTGGCGTAGTCTTCAGCGACAGCCGCGCCCGCAATGGCGTCTCTTGCCATGGGCAGCATATGGTACCCCTTCCCGGCAATCCTCAGAGCTGACGCCGTATCACCGCTAAGAGCGTATATCCTTCCGCGAGTTGTAAAATCCTCGGCGACGGTCGATCCGTGATCAATGCGCGTATCGAGTATAATTCGGGCTGAGTCGTAAAAATGCCGTGCGCGCCGAGTTTGTCCAAGTTCATCATACGCCTGGCCTCTGATCATGTAG
>JARRQQ010000272.1:0-6076 GCA_037381725.1 Sedimentisphaerales bacterium | reverse complement strand
GTGCGGGTCGACGGCGGCAAGAAGGACGCGGTCGCGTCGTGTGATATCTACGGGACCGGCAGCGGAGGCATCAGCCTGCGAGGCGGTGATCGTGCGTCTCTCACTGGCGCCGGCCACGTCGCCGAGAACAACCACATCCACGATTATGGGCGATGGAACCGTATGTACACGCCCGCGATCTCGCTGAACGGCGTCGGCAACCGGGCCGCGCACAATCTGATCCACGACGCGCCGCACATGGCCATCGGGTTCGGCGGAAACGACCACGTCATCGAATTCAACGAAATCCACCACGTTTGCATGGAATCGAACGACGCCGGGGCGATGTATGCCGGGCGGGACTGGACGATGCGGGGCACGGTTATCCGCTACAACTACCTGCACGAGATCACCGGATTCAGGGACAAGGGGTGCGTCGGGGTTTATCTGGACGATATGTTCTGCGGCACGATGATCTACGGCAACGTCTTTTACCGAGTGACAAGGGCGGCCTTCATCGGAGGCGGACGCGATTGCACCGTCTCGAACAACCTCTTCGTCGATTGCAAACCGGCGCTTCACATCGACGCGCGTGCGATGGGCTGGGCCAGTTCCCACGTCGATACGACAATGACGCAACGGCTCAAGGCCATGCCCTACACATCCGATCTGTGGCGGCAGCGCTATCCCAAACTCGTGAACATCCTGAAGGACGAGCCCGCAGCGCCGAAGGGCAACCTCGTCGCTCACAACGTTTCCTACGGTGGTCAGTGGGACGGCGTATACAAGCAGGCACGGCCTTACGTTACTTTTGAGGACAATCTTGTCGATAAGGATCCCGGCTTCAAAGGGACGCCGCCGGAGACGTTCGAGCTGCGCGAAGATTCGCCTGCCTATAAGATCGGCTTCAAACCGATCCCTTTCGAGAAAATCGGTCTGCAAAGCGATAAGTATCGCACTGTGCGGGGTTCGTCGCACGTGGGAAAGAGATGGCCTTCCGAAGAGCGCACCTACAAAGACGCCGTGACCGGCCTGGAAGTCACCATGCTGACAACCTCGCCGGCGAAAGATGACAAGATATATCAGACCCATCCGAATTGGACGGCGGACGGTCGGTACATCGTCTTCATGTCGGATCGAGGTGGAACGAATCAATATTACGCCCTCTCGGAGCAGACCGGAAGCATCGTTCAATTGACCGATGATGAAGGCCCCGGCAACGCCACCTTGAGCCGGACCGAAAACCGGATGTACTACGTGGCGGGCCGCCGGATATGGGATCTCGATATTGATTCGATTCTGAAAGGTGATGGGCCAGAGCACGAAAGCGGATTCCGCAAGAGGGTCGCCGATTTTCCGGACAACGCGAAGCTCAGCGGAACGATTACTTTGGACAGCGACGAGAAGACAATCTATCTCGGGGTGGAATACTCGGAAAAGTCGTGGGGCCTGCTGGCCCTCGATATCGGGACCGGAAAATACTCGAAGGTCATCGACACAGATTTTCGAATCGGTCACTGCCAGGCTCATCCGTCGAGAAGCGGTTTGATTATGTACTGCTGGGAGACCGGCGGCGACTCACCGCAGCGAACGTGGCTGGTCAACGCGGACGGGCGGGGAAACGGGCCTTTCTACAAAGAGACCTACGATGAATGGGTCACGCATGAGATATGGTGGGGATCGGACAAGGCGCTCTTCACGATCTGGCCCAAGAACCAGGAAATGCTGAGAAAACCGCACGGCATCGCGTATGTCACCCTGGAAGACAGGTCCCTGCATATTCTCAGTCAGAAAAAGTACTGGCACGTCGGCGGAAGTCCCGATGGCAAATGGGCGGTCGGTGACAACTTCGATGGCGAGCTTTACCTAATAAACGCCGATAACGGCGAGGCTCGGTTGCTGACCCAGGGACATCGGCCGCGCGGCGCTACGGTGCACCCGCATCCATCCTTCTCTCCGGATGGCTCGAAGGTACTTTTTTGCTCACAAAAGAACGACAACTGGGACTTGTGCTTAGTGAACAGATGATGGAAAAGGGGAGTCAAGACCGAGCACGGATTCATCCAGCTCCGACGAGCGGACCCATTTCAAGTGGGCAATCTTGATACCGTCGAGGTTGTCCTTCAACGCGGCAATGTAATACTGACCCTCGTGGAGGATGACTTCAGGTGCGGCTAAGTGCCAGCTTCGCACAAGCTTCGAATCGTCGTCTATGCCGAAATTGAGCGGATTGCCGGAACGATAGACCCAGTTTCGGGCGTGCTTGCCGTAGAACTGGTTCCGGAAGTAGTAGAACACTCCCGGCTCGGGCTCGACGACGTGCGGACATTCGTTCTGAAACCGGTCGGAGCCTACTCTCCCCCCATAGGAGACGACGCAAGAGTAACTCCACTTTTCCAGATCGGGCGAGGTCCGGCAGAAGCCGTAGCCCCGGCCGCCCGGAAGGGCGGTGTAGTAGCAATACCAAAGCCCATCGATCCGGATGAGCATGGGATCACGGGTAATAGACTTGGGTCCCTCGCTGAACATTCCGGTCTTGCCGTTGGGCTGAATGACACGCGTGAATTTTTTGCCATCCTTGCTCGTGGCGTGACAGATATGTACCCAGTCGCCGTAGAGCATGTGATACGTGTCACCCACTTTGACCACGTGCGGCGCCTGTAATCCGCCGGGCGTCTCGCCCAACGAAGGATCGGCCTCCATCGCGATGCCCATCGGTTTCCAGTCGGTATCCGTTAGGTTTTGGCCTTCCCAGCCGTAGAAGAATCGCGTCCGGCCGCCCTTGCCCCCGGCGGTCGTGCCGCGAATACATGACCAAAGCTGCCATGTCCCGTCCGCCGCCTGCCAGACGGCAAAGTCCACCGGTTGCTGCTTGTCGGTCGCGTACTTGTGGTCCTTTGGATTGCCCGCCACCTGCCACCACGGCCCGTCGATCACCGGCACCAGAACCGTCTCCGATGGCGCGCTGCCATACCCAGTGATACTCAAGACAAGAAGAAGGACGAACGATACATATATGCGTTTCATTATCCGGGTCACATCAGGTTGATTGAGCCGCTTCCGGTTTGGAGATGGAGCTTTCCCGTTCCCGAGCCTATTGTGCCTTCGAGTCTCTTCTTGCTCACTTCGCCGCTGATGGTGATGGGCCGCTCGGTTTTGACGGAGCCGTAGCTGGTGGATAGATCGACCCGGCCGGAGAATCCGGAAGGTGCGCTGAAGCTGATACTTCCGTAGGAGGTCACCAGGTCCGACGTCATGTCGGCGGGCGAATTGGGACAGGCAATATCGAGGTCCCCGCTGCCGGACTTGGCGGTCAGGTCCGACGTCGTGATCTGCCGGCACGTGATGCGCCCGTAGGAGGTGGATAGTCCCATCGTATCCGCGCCGGCCTGCGTCAGTTTGACGCTGCCGCTGCCTGAGTGCAGCTTGACGGAATCGCCCGTCAGGTTTTCGCAAGCGACCGAGCCGTAGGAAGTTTGCGCATCGCAGACGCCGAATGAAGCGTTCGTGAGCTTGATCGAGCCGCTGCTGCTCTTGAGCCGGACGTCGCCTTCCCGCATATCCGTGCAGGAAATTTGGCCATAGGACGTGCTCAGTTGTGTTGAACCTTTAACGTCCTCGGTGGTAATCGAACCGCTGCTGGACGTGGCCACAACTTCGTCGCCGGCTATGTGACGGCACGTGACGGAACCGTAAGACGTATGCAATCCGGCTGAGCCTTCAATATTCTCAGCGGTGATCGAGCCGCTGCTCGTCTTGCCGCGTACGTTTCCAACAATGTTGCGGATTTCAATCGCGCCGTACGAACTGCCACACTCAAGATGGGTTCTTCTCGGAACGGTTATGGTGTAGCTGATGCTGATCGAGCGGTTATGTCCCGTGTGCGGCTTGTCCGCCTTGACCGTCATCGTCCGGCCCGCCGTCTCCAACGCGATTTCCACCTGTTCGGCCAACTCCTGTGCCTCCTCTTCGGTAGGAGCCCGACCGCAGATTTCGGCGACAACAGTACAATCAGTGACATCGGCGCCGGCGACCTTGACCGAGCCGAAGCTGGTCTGGGCCACGAGTGTGGAACCGTTCGCGAGCGGGGCTTGCCGTTCGATTGTCTTTTCGTATTTAGCCTTTGCCCAATTGCCGAACTCAATGTCACAGCCGGCCTGAAGCAGACACCAGCCAAGACAAAAGCTCGCAATCAGAATTGTCCGATAGTTCCTCATCTTCGCTGCTCCCGATGTCCAGCATCCGTCGTTCCCGCGAACGCAATTGCCGGAACGACGGTGCGTTTGCTTTGCTCGCGTTACTTGATCTTTATCGAACCGTTGTAGGTTTCAAGTTTCAGCTTGCCTTCGCCCGTTCCGATTGTTCCTTTCAGTGACCTCTTGCTGACGTTGCCGGTGATCGTGATCGGCAGGTCGGTGCGGACGGAGCCGTTATGAGTGGAGGCATCCACCTGAGCGGAGAAGCCAGGCGGAGACGTGAAGTGTATGCTGCCGTTGTGGGTGACAATCGAGACGTCGCAGACCGCCGGGGCCGTTTCGGAGTACACCACGTCGACGTCGCCATTATGCGTTTCCAGCTTCGTATCGCCCGAGAGTTCGCGGCAGTTGATCTCGCCGTTGTGTGTTTTCAGCATGGTCGCGCCGGAGACGTTGTCGGCGGTCGTCTTGCCGTTGTGCGTTGTCGCTTCGACGTGGCCCGTAATATCCGTGATCTGCACGGCTCCGTTGTGCGTAAGCAAGTCCAGGCTCGTTTGTTTCGGGACGTTCACATCGAGGCTGACGCTGATGGACTTGTTGACCAAGTGCGTCGGCTTATCGATTTTGAGGGTGAGCCGGTCGCCGGAAGGCACGAGAGTCAGGCTGACTTGGTCAGAGAGCTCCTGCGCTTGCTCGTCGGTCGTCGCGCGAGTCACGATGGTGGCCGTCAAACTGCATTCAGCGGCGTCGCCTCCGATGATTGTGATCGCGCCGTTGTGGGTTTCGGCGGCGAACGTCGAACCGGGCGACAGAGGGGCCGATAACTGGACCGTTCGCTCGTACCGTGCCTGCATCAGGCAGCCAAGGTTGATGCAGCAACCGGCCGGGAGCAGCAAGGCGCACAGAAAACAAGCCAGGGAGACTTTTGCGGTACGCGGATCTTTCATTTCACGTTCCTTTCACGTTCAACGAATTGCTTGTAGTGTGCCTGCGAGGGCATATCAGGTAATGCTTTATGGCGTCACCACGGAGTATTAGTCGCTACCTACGTATGATTGGTTTCAAAGAAAATGCCCTTTTTCACCTGATTTCGGCGTTATCACGACTATTTCTGAACGGGCCACTTTCGCCAGATCATTGATTGCACAGAGGTCGCAGCTTGTCAAGCCCTTCGTGTCCCAAACCGGGCATTTCTTTGCTCAGAGGTGGTCTTTTTGCCCAAGTAAGCTTCCTATCTTGCCGATTTGGTGGCAATCCGGCACTTTTCTCTTGACGCCGACGGGGCGAATGTGGTAAATACTAGAGTATTGGTGAAACTGGTGAAGTCCGTGGCTCCTGGCCTGTGGGATTGTGGCATTTGCAGGAGCTTCATACAGGGTGCAGTGAAGGTACGAACACATAAGACCGCCGGAGTTGTATGCTCCGGGAACAACTCTTTGCCACGTGCGTCAATTGTCAAGTCTGGAAGAGAGGAGGCAATCTCGAACCACGGGGTAACGTCCTGGGTGGGCAACAAGCCAGAATGTCTCACTATCCAAGGTTCTTATCGGTCTTTCTTAAAACATTTTTGATCGTTGGAGGTTAGCTATGTGCAAGAGACTTGCCTATTTGATTCCTTTTGTTGTTGTGCTGGCGCTTGTCGGCCAGACTGGGGCGGCAGTACCGCCCGGATGGTCGAATCAGGACGTTGGCACCACCGGCGGCAGCGCTGATGAAAGCAACGGCACGTGGACCGTTAGCGGCGACGGCGCCGACGTGTGGGGAGCAACGGACGCTTTCCACTACGCCTACGTACCGTTGATCGGCGACGGGGAGATCTCCGCACGCGTCGTTAGCAACGGCACCGGCTCGAACACCTGGGCCAAAGGCGGCGTCATGATCCGCGAGAGCCTGGAGACCAA
>JARRQQ010000271.1:0-6080 GCA_037381725.1 Sedimentisphaerales bacterium | reverse complement strand
GTGGAGCCTCGCTATGCGCCATTGCCCCAGGTGGCTGTCGCCTCGGCGGGGCGAGTGTTCAAGGCATTCGGGCACGTGGCCTTCAAGACGCGGGAAGAACCGTACCTGAACAAGCTCGTGGCATTCAACGGCTACAACGGCACGATCCTCTGGCAGCGCGACCTGGCCGAAGGCGTGATGATCCATCGTAATACGATGATCGCCACGCCGAACAGACTTTACGTCGGAGACGATAAATCGTGCAAAATCATCGACGCGGCGACGGGCCGGCTCCTCGATGAAATCGTTCCGCCCGTGGACGTGGCCGGCGGAACGTTCTGGAAGTGGATGGGCATGGAAGACGGCGTTCTCTATGCGCTGATTGGCGAGCAAGAACAGAGGGACCCGACCATGCGATGGAAGCGCGAAGCGCACGGCTGGCCGTGGAATCCCATATCCAAGGGCTTCAATCAGCCGGACGGCATCAAAGACAGCGAGAGAGCGTATCTCGCCCACCCGTGGGGATTCGGACGCAACGTACTGGCCATCGACCTCAAGACCAAGAACGTCCTCTGGAGCTACCGGGAGAGTGAGCCGGTTGATAGTCGGGCTATGTGCATGAAGAACGGGCGCATCTACATCTTTCGATTCGGCGCCTACCTGGCCTGCCTGGATGCGAAGACGGGCCAGGTTGTCTGGCGCAAGACGCCGGATAGTGCTCCGAAGTTGTTTGAGTCGATTGGACGATACTCGAACCGACAGGGCGCCTCCTGGAACTGGCGGACGACGTGCTATCTCAAATGCAGCGACGATGCGTTGTACTTTGCCGGCCCGCAAGTCGAAAAGCTCCTGGCGGTCTCGACCAAGGACGGTGACGTCCTGTGGAGCTACCCTTACAACAATTTCCAGTTGGTCCTGAGGAAGGATGGGCTTTACGCCATCAGCGGCCAGAATGACGCGGGGCGTCTCAGCAAAAAGTTTGATCCATTGACGGGCACGGTATTGGCCGAATTTGAGACGGGCCGGCGGGCCTGCACGCGACCCACGGGCGCCTTCGATGCCATCTTCTACCGGGCCCGGGGCGGCTCGACGCGATTCGATCTGGCCAGCGGACAGCCGCAACTGGTCTCGCCCATGCGCGCCCAATGTCACGATGGCGTGACAATTGCCAACGGCTTGCTCTACTGGTGGCCCTCGGTTTGTGATTGCCAACTGACGCTTTATGGCGTTACCTGTCTGGGTCCGGCGGGCCACTTTGATTTCCAGCCGTCCGACACCGATGCGGAGCGCCTTAAGACCGGTGAAGGTGACGTGACAGATGTGGCGCCTCTGCCGGAATCCCGTGACGATTGGCCGACCTTCCGGGCCGACAATACGTGCAGCGCGACAACTAGTGTCACCGTCCCAGAAGGTGCCGAGCTCTTGTGGCAATTCGATCCGAAGACGAATATTCCTATGGCAGATCCTCTCCCGACGGCGCCGGTGACAGCAGGTGGCCTCGTATTTACGAGCGGGCCGGATGGCATCGTCCGGGCGCTGGATGGGAGTGGCGGAAAGCTCCGATGGAAGGCCTACACGGGCGGCGCGGTGAGGATCGCCCCGACGATCTGGAAAGGACGCTGCTTCGTCGGCTCCGGTGACGGATGGGTCTATTCGTTCGAGGCCACGACGGGCCGGTTGCTCTGGCGCTTCCGAGCGGCGCCCGTCGAGCGAAGAATTCCCGTTTATGGCGCATTGCTCTCGAGGTGGCCCGCCGCCAGCGGCGTTCTTGTGGAAGACGGCGTCGCCTATGTCGCAGCCGGCATCGTGAACTACGACGGGACCTATGTCTACGCCCTGGATGCAGTGACCGGCCGGCCAAAGTGGCGAAACGAAACGTCCGGGCATCTGAACACTGCCTCGCGGTCCGGCGTGAGCGTTCAGGGCCACTTGCTGATCAACGACGGGAAGCTATATCTGGCTGGCGGCAATGCCGTCTCGCCGGCGGTCTACGACGTAACAAACGGCGAGTGCCTCAACGATCCCGATCAGGTCCAGCGGATCACGCAAAACAACGTTCTCTTGACGTACAGCCCTCGCGGCTGTGAACTCTCCTTGCTGGCCGACCACGTCGTGGCGTGCGGCCGGCCCTTTTACGCCCACCCGAGCTACGACGTTTTCGACCCCACTGTTTTTAGCCGGGTCTTCCTCATGTCGAATGCTTCATGCGATATTGCCTGGGTAAGCGCGCGGAACAGTCGGCGGATTCTTTGCTTCGACCGGATTGATAGAGGCGCCCTCGGCCGGAGTATGGCCAAGACGCAAAACCAGTTTCTGGTCGATTGGACGAGGTTGAACATCAGGCAAAAGCCGCTCTGGAGCTACAATTGCAAGGCGAGCACCGCCGTCGCCTTATGCAGCAACGCCGCGCTCGTGGCCGAGCAGTCAAGAGTGGTCGCGATCGGCTTGGAGGACGGCCGTGTGCTTTGGTCAAAGGCGCTTCCGGCCGCGCCGGTCGAGTGGGGCCTAGCCATTGATCGGCAAGGGCGCGCCGTGGTCGCGCTCAGAGACGGAAGAGTCCTGTGCTTCGGTAATGCTGGTGCAGGGGTCTCGGAAGCCGCAAAGCGCTAATCGTAAGCGTGGAAGGATTGCTTCCGGCGGCGTCTGCACGCTCTCGACGTTTATCGGGGCACGATTTCGACTGGGTGGCAGCCTCAAAGCCGCGAGCTTTGGGGATGGGCGGGAAAGGTCATCCTCTCCTGTCCGGCTACAAAGTCGGTTGCTGCAGTGCACCATCTGCATTATACCGGAATCGCGCCGGTTTCCAAGCGCCCGCCCGGGTTCGGGACTCGGGACTCGTCGCTCGAAGCGCGAGCCACGAGCCACGAGAAACGAGCGGCCAGCGGGCCGCATTTGTCTTGCTTTTCGCGACGCACGGCCTTATGCTATAGGGCTGATTTTTGGCATCCTGAGCATAACGGCAGAAGAATACCCGTGGAGTTGTTCTGCCAAACATTACCGGAGGGTGGCTAAAGGGGCTAGAGATGGCCGCGAAGAAGAAACAAACCGCCAAGAAGAAAGAAGTCAAGAAGGCCCCGGCTCCCAGGAAAACGGTCAAGGCCAAATCTGACCCTGCGTCCAAACAGGCGGATTCCGCAAGCCGGGTGAAACAGAGCTTTCCCATTGTCGGCATCGGGGCCTCGGCGGGCGGCCTGGAAGCGATTGAAGGCTTTTTTGCCCATACACCTTCGGATATAGGAATCGCCTTCGTCATCATCCAGCATCTTGCCCCCGAACATAAGAGCATCATGGGCTCGCTGCTGAAGAAATACACGAACCTGAAGGTGGCGGAGGTTCGCGACGGTATGAAGATCGAGCCCGGATGCGTCTATCTCAATCCGCCGAACAAAGAGGTCTCGACGATGAACGGCAGGTTGCATTTGTCGGAACCGACGCAGGCGCGGGGAGCACGCCTGGCCATCGACTACTTCTTCCGCTCGCTGGCCGAAGCCGAGGGCGATAAATCCATCTGTATCGTTCTATCGGGCGCGGGCACGGACGGGACGCTCGGCTTGAAGGCTATCAAAGGCGCCGGCGGCATGGCTATGGTCCAGGAGGAAATCCAGGCCAAGTATAACAACATGCCTCGAAGCGCGATCGATACGGGCCTGGTAGACTACATTCTGCCGGTTGAGAAAATGGCCGCCGAATTGATCAAGTACGTCAAGCACCCGTACATCGGCGGGACTAAGAAGGTTCTGAAGGCGAAGGAGAAATTCGAGGATTATCTTCAAAAGATATTCATGCTGATTCGCTCGACCACGGGTCATGATTTCTCGCAATACAAGATGAATACGATCCGCCGGAGAATCGAGCGGCGGATGGCGGTCCATCAGATGAACAAGATTTCCGAGTACGTGGCCTACATGAAGAAGAATCCCGCGGAGGTCAAGACGCTTTTCAAGGACCTTTTGATCACCGTGACCAACTTCTTCCGGGACCCCGAAGCGTTCAAATCGCTTAATGATAGGGTGATAATTCCACTGGTCAAGGCCAAGCCCCCTGAAGCATTCATTCGCGTCTGGGTGGTCGGCTGCGCCACGGGCGAAGAGGCCTACTCGGTCGCTATCCTCTTTTCGGAGGCGATGAAGTTACTGACCAAACGTCTTACGTTACAGATTTTCGCCACGGATATCGACGCCGACGCCATCGAGCACGCGCGCCTGGGTGTGTATCCGGACAGCATCGCCGCCGACGTTTCCCCCGAGCGGCTCAAAGCTTATTTCGTCAGAGAGGAGAACGCCTATCGCGTGAAGAAACAAATCCGCGAGATGGTCGTTTTTGCCACGCAGAACCTGGTCAAGGATGCGCCGTTCTCGAAGCTGGACCTGGTCTGCTGCCGGAACGTCCTGATCTATATGAATACCGCTCTTCAAAAGAAGATATTGCCCCTGTTCCACTACACGCTAAATCCGGGCGGCTACCTGTTCCTGGGCACGTCCGAGACGACTGGAGAGTTTGCGGACTTGTTCTCAGCGGTGGACTTGAAATGGAAGATTTCCAGGCGCAAGCCGACCCCGGTCTCGCTTACGGCCGCTCGCCTGCCGCTGCCCCTGAACGGCTCGGGGGCTGAGGTGCGAGAAGAGGCGAAGCGGAAATTCGAGCCGACCTCCGCCAACGTTCGACAGTTGGCAGAACGTATCATCCTGCAGGAATTTGCCCCGCCCTGCGTGTTGATCGACGAGAAATTCGACGTTCTCTACTTTAACGGCGACACGGACAAGTACCTTTCGGTGCCCATGGGCGAACCGACCTTCAACGTGCTGAAGATCGCCCGTGAAGAGATTCGCTACAAGTTAAGCACCCTGGTTCACAAGTCGCTCAAGGAGAAGAAGCCGGTGAGGTCCGAGGAGACGACGATCAGGTACAACGGGAGCGTTTCGCCGGTTAACATCGTTGTCAAGCCCGTTCTGGACCCGAGCATAAAGAATGAGTTTATGATGATCCTTTTCGAGACTCCGAAAGGGTCGGCAGAACAGTCGGGCCGCGAGAAGCATCCGCCGGATAGGGCCGTTGACCCGCGCGTGGCGACCCTCGAGCGGGAGCTGCAATCCACAAAGGAATACCTGCAAACCACCGTCGAGGAGCTTGAGACCAGTAACGAAGAATTGAAATCCACCAACGAAGAGCTTCAGTCTACGAATGAGGAGCTTCAATCGACCAACGAGGAGCTCGAAACCTCGCGGGAGGAACTCCAGTCCACCAATGAGGAACTCGAGACCGTCAACAACGAGCTGCGAAACAAGGTCGAGCAATTGTCCGAGGCCAACAATGATTTGAACAACCTGTTAGGCTGCACGGAGATTGCGACCCTCTTTTTGGACAACGACGTGAAGATCAAGCGCTTCACGCCCAGGGCGGCGGAAATCTTCAAGCTGATCGCCGGCGACGTCGGAAGGCCCATCAGCGATATCGTTCATAACCTGCTCTACGACGATCTCGTCGGCGACGTCGAAGATATCCTGAAGAATTTGGGCAGAATCGAGAAAGAGGTCCAGGCCAAAAACGGCAACTGGTATCTCATGCGAATCCTGCCCTATCGAACGATTGAAAACGCCATCGACGGCGTCGTGATTACCTTCGTTGACATCACAAGTCAAAAACGAGATCAACAGTCACTTCAGGAGAGCGAGGAAAAATGCTCCGCCCTTATCAACCAGACACAGGCGGGGATCGTATTGGCTGACGTGGAGACGGGGCTGATTACCGAAGGCAATCCGGCATTTGAGAGGCTGACGGGCAGAAACATCAAGGCGTTGAAAACCATGAAGATGTGGGAGTTAAGGCCGTCTGAAAAGCTCGAAGAAGCAAAGAAGGCGTTTTTCGACGCGGTCAAGAAGAAAAAGGGGTCTTCGACCGAATTGCCGTTCCGGAGGCCCGACGGCCAAGTCGTCGATGTTGACTGCGTTTACAGCTTAGTCGTGATAAGAGACAAGCGCTATATGCAGACCATCATTCGCGAAATAGACAAACCACACAAGCCATGAAAAGTCAACGAGATTCGTTTCGGCGGAGTTGATTATGGGGCAGGACATTGCAGAAGAACACAAGCAGAACGACTT
>JARRQQ010000270.1:0-7192 GCA_037381725.1 Sedimentisphaerales bacterium | reverse complement strand
GCTGTGTGTATGGTTGAGACTTCGGCACCGTTAGCAATGAGTAATCTCATTATCTCCTTATGATCATTATTCGCTGCCAATTGAAGGGGTGTCTCGCCTTGTATGCTTTTGGCATTAACATCAGCTCCATTGGTAATGAGGTACTCCACTATGTCCGTTTGGCCGGCCTGAGCGGCAAAATGCAGAGGCGTCCAATCATACAGATCTACCTTATTCTGGTCAGTGATGATGCAATAGGCCACCTCATCATACGAGGGATTTTCGAGAAGGGGGGGCATCTTTCGGATCTGGAGAATATCGTTATTTGGATCGACTAAGACCCTTTTGGGTCTATTGTTTGTGACGAACTCGAAATCGGTGTTACTTTCTTCTGACCAAAGCGTTCTGCGCTCTGTCGCCTTCTCAGTTTCAACGACAAGCTCCACAGGCAAACGAAATGGGGACTTGTTCAACTGACGTAGATTTCCGCGAACGGTCCAGCCTTTTTCGTCCTCCGAGAACGTAACTGCATCAATTTGCAACTGGGGTAGCTCGGTATATCCGACCCATTGCTTAAAGAACCAGTCGAGAGGTTGGCCATAGACATCTTCAGCAATCTTCTGAAAGTGAACCGTTGAAACCGGCTGGCCGGATTTAACGCGCAAATTCGTGTAGGTCTCAAAGATGTCAGAGAATTTCTCGTCACCAACCACCTTACGAAGCATGTGGCATATAAACGCTTCATGCTCGTAGCGGGCCCTGGGCTCGTCCTTGTATGCCTGTGTCAACGCTGCGATTTTGTCTACATGTTCTCGCGTATTTTGGTCGAGCCATCTAAGTACATGTTCTCGATATAGTCTGAGACTCTTTTCAGTCTCGTCCTCCGGGTTGAGCTTAATTATATATTCAGCCATAGCATCTGCCGGGAATGGGTCTGAGTGACGGAATAGTTCTATTTCTACCCTTTGGATAGTGGGGAAGTGAAACACTCCCCTAAACAGACGCCCTGCTCTACCATCGGAAAGATGTCCTTCGATTGCCCTATACCCTTCATATTTTTTCTGGCCAGCGTTGGAATTGATCTGAATGTCACGTCCTTTGGTGATTATGATAACCCTATTGTTGACAACCCAACCGTAGTTTGGCAGGTAGACCTCAGCCCATGCGTGCCCACCAATGTTTTGCTTGCTAGAAATAGTTAATCCTTCGACCAAAGACTCCGCGAAATAAGCGGCTGGCTCAGGATTCTCAGGAGTTGGCCGCATCCAAGGACTTACGTCCCACCAGGCTGTAACACTCCTTGCTGGTATTCCTGCAGCTCGGCACAGTGCGACGAAAACCATACTTTGATCATAACAGACTCCGAGGTAATACTCCTGACCTGTCTTCGGATTAATCGTAGGTCTGTCCAATATGTCCTCGACACAACGTTTCCATCCCAAACCACTGGGATATCCATAGCACATCTTATCTCTAACAAATTTGTAGATCCGCTTCACCTGCATATAGGGATTTTTTTCATCACCAACGGCGGTCTTTGCAAGTTCTCGCACCTTGTCCGTGATCGTCACAGTACTATTGCCCCGCGTGTTGAGTATATAATTCTTGCTTGTCTTGTCATATTTGCCTATCCGATTGGGATCAATATTCGAGTAAACGTCATACTGCTCCAAACGGTATTTCACATGCACTTTGTATGAGGGTCTTTCAGGATCTTTGCCAAAGTCCCAAAACAACATCGGGTTTCCATACTCAGGATCCACATATTTAGCGTGCGGCTCGGGTTCGATTGAGATAATCTTGACCGCTTTTTGAGAATCCCATTCGCGTGGTATCGGCACACATAACTTCAAATCCTTGCTTCGATCAATCTCATTTGGGTCGGGAAACATCTCGATCGAATAATCAATGTTGTACACACGAGGGTTCCTGTAGGTCACCCCCGCATGGACTGCAGCGCTTGCCTGGGCATGAGCGGCCGCGATCCAAAGACATAGGATCGTCGTGAAGACCACGGCGATTTTGGAGAATCCATGATTCTTGAACTCGTTCTTCATATCACATTACTCTGCACAGAAGTCTGCCCCCTTCTGAGAAGGGGACAAGTCAATTGACTCTGGCGACATCTCTCTTGTCGTTATTTTCCGGGAATCAGTTTGATCTCGAAGAGGCTGGGCCAGAATTTGCCCGTCACGAACAAACGGTCCCGGCCGGGGTCATAGGCGATCCCATTAAATACGTCGACCTGGTCGCTGTCTTCCGAAGGCAGGAGCCCTTTCATATCGATCCACCCGACGACTTTGCCCGTTTCAGGTGCGATTCGGACAATCCGCTCAGTCGGCCATACGTTGGCGAAGACCTCGCCTTTGATGTACTCCAACTCGTTCAATCCCCAGACCGGCTTGTCGCCGTCGAGCACCATGATTCGGTTGTCTTGTGTGAGCGTTTCGGGGTCCAGAAAGTACAGCATCGGCGTGCCGTCGCTCATAATCAGACGCGATTCGTCATGGGTAATGCCCCAGCCCTCGGTCGGGTAGCTGAACTCCCGCAACAGTTCGAAAGAGTTCTTGTCGTAAACAAAGCCGACGTTCGACTGGTACGTCAACTGAATGATGTGGTCCTTGTAGATCGTGATCCCTTCTCCGAAGAACTGGTCCGGCAGCTTATATTGTTGCAGAACCTCACCTGTTTCCATTTCGACCTTTCGCAGCTCGGAACGTTCGGGCAAGCCCGTTCCTTCGTACAGAACGCCGTCCTCGAAGACCAGGCCTTGTGTGAAGGCTTCCGGGTCGTGATGAAAGGTGTTGACGACCTTGTAGGTCCAGAGCTTCGGCCTGTCGGCGTTTTTGAAATGGCGCCAGACCAGGAGAGAAACCGCGACGACCAGGACGAAAATAGCCGGAACAGACAGCTTGAGGAATCGATTCGCCACCATTGCCTCGGGATGCTACCGTGCTAAATGTTAAATCTGAAGTTGATAATGTCCCCGTCCTGGACGATGTACTCCTTGCCTTCGAGCCGGATCTTCCCTGCGGCTTTCAGGGCTTTTTCGTCGCCAAACTCTTTCAGTTCATCGAAGGTGAAGGTCTCCGCGCGGATGAAACCTCGCTTGATATCGGTGTGCACCTTGCCCGCCGCGTCGTGAGCTATCGTGCCTTTTCGTATCGGCCACGCCCGCACTTCGTCGGACCCCGTCGTCAAGAAACTGATCAGGCCCAGGGCTGAATAACAACTCTTTACGAACTTGCTCGCCGCCGATTCTTTAAGGCCCAAATCCGCCATGAATTCGGCCCGGCTGTCGGCGTCCAGTTGAGCTAATTCGTATTCCAGCTTGGCGCAGATTGTGGCCACGGGAACGGAACCACCGGCGCGGTCGGAGAAATCAAAGGTCTCATTCAACCGGTCCTCGCCCACGTTGACGGCGACCGCGATGGGTTTTAGCGTCAGGAAACCCAGTGACTTAATCATGTCACGTTCGGTATCGTTCTCTATCGCCGAGCTGATCGGCTGCTCCGCTTCGATAGCCTCCTGCAACTTCTTTTGCAGGGCCAATTCCGCCTTGTCGTGCGTCTGACTCTTCGTGGGTTTGTGGACTTGCTTTTCGAGCCTTTCGGTTCGCGTGGTGACCAGTTCCAGGTCGGCCAGCAGCAGTTCCGTTTGAAGCTCGGCCAGGTCTCTGGCGGGGTTGACCGAATTGCGGTAGGGGGGTACGGCCGGGTTTTCAAACGCCCGGACGACCAGAACCAGCAGATCGACCGTTCGTATCTGGCTAATCAATCGCCGGGCCGCAGCCCGCCCATGATCGTCGGTGAAGTTGAAGCCGGGCAGGTCTAGACAGTCGATGGTCGCGTATGTTACTTTCTTGGGCTTGCAGTGTTCGGCCAGCCAGTCGATCCTTTCGTCCGGGACCGGCACGATGGCTTCGTCGATGGCTGTCGCGCCCCCGGCGGCGGCCGCTTTGCCGCTAACGCTCGCCAGAATCGTACTCTTGCCCGATTGAAGCAAGCCAATCAATGCTACTTTCATTTCGTCGCTCTTCCTTGCCGATACACGCTACTTCCAAGACAATCGTACGTACCCACAGCCGGTAAATCAACCGCCCCCAATTTACTGCCGGCTTTGGTTCCCGTATCTCGGTCAAAGGCTGGGGACAGCAACCACCCATACAGTATACCAGTAGGCTCCCCGGATAGAAAGGTGCAAAATCCGTCTGGATAAGGCAGAGAGATTCCCAAGCCGGTCTACTTGCGATTGAGTACAAGTGCTGGCTGAGCACGACGATACAAGGATTTGGAATTTCTGAAAAAACAAGATGGCGACAGTTGTAACCTCCAAAAGAACCTGATAGTATGCACCATGCGGGTGGGCCGAAGCGAGAAATTTTGAATGGGTTGCATTGACATATCGTTCGGAACGCATTAGAGTCAAGCGGTAGAGCCGTGACCGCGTTGCTGCGGGGGCAATGCGGTACGGGGATTGAAAGGGGGTTACTATGGAAAAGACAAGTCTGTCGAAACTCATGTTGGTTGCTATGGTGGTTTTCGTCGGCGCCGGTTCCGTCTTCGCGCAGGACTGGCCGCAGTGGCGGGGACCCAACCGGGACGATAAGCTGGCGGCGTCCGCGGCGCCCGGGCAATGGCCGAAGGATCTGACGCTCAGGTGGAAGGTGACCGTGGGATTGGGCGACTCCACGCCCGCTCTGGTAGGGGACAGGCTTTACGCCTTCACGCGCCAGGGCGAGGACGAGGTGATTCTCTGCCTCAACGCTGGAACCGGGGACGAAATCTGGCGCGACAAGTACGCGGCGCAGGCCGTAACCGGCGCGGCGGCTCGGCACCCGGGACCCAGAAGTTCGCCCACCGTAACAGACGGGAAGGTCGTCACGCTGGGGGTGGGCGGTGTCGTGTCCTGCCTGGATGCTGGCAGCGGCAAGCTCGTCTGGCGCAAGGACCCGTTTCCCAAGGTCGTACCGAGATTCTTCGCGGCCTACTCGCCGATCATAGTTGACGGAATGGTCATTGCGCACTTAGGCGGGCAGGGCAATGGAGCGGTCATTGCCTACGACCTGACCTCCGGCGACGAGAAATGGCGATGGGGCGGGGAAGGCCCCGACTATGGCTCGCCCGCACTCTTGACGGCGGGAGGAACCGAGCAGATCGTCACGCCGACGGAGAAGAGCATCGTGGGCATCGGCGTGGCCGACGGCAAGCTGCTCTGGGAGGTCCCGTTCGTGCCTCAGCGCATGACGTACAACGCCGCCACGCCCATCATCGACGGGCAAACGGTCATCATCTCCGGCGCCCGGCGGGGCACGAAGGCTTTGAAGATCGAAAAGCAAGGGGACGGTTTCGTTGCCCAAGAGCTTTGGAGCAACGGGGACCTCGCGGTCCAGTTCGATACGCCGGTGCTCAGAAATGGCTTGCTCTTCGGCCTCAGCAACCGTAACAATCTCTTCTGCATCAACGCCGCCACCGGCGCGACCGAGTGGACCGAGGAAAGCGCGCGCGGCAGCCGGGGGTTCGGCTCCATCATTGGTGCCGGGCCGTATCTGGTCGTCCTGACCAACAATTCCGAAATGGCCGTCCTCAAGGCTGACGCCAAAACGCACGACGAAGTCGCCAAGTATAAAGTGGCGGAGACGGAAATCTACGCGCACCCGGTCATCGCGAAGAACCGCGTCTATATAAAAGACAAGGAGTCGCTGGCCTTGTGGGTCATCGAGTAAAGTCCATGGCGAAGTACCCGATATTCCTGGAGTTGGGCGGTCGCCGCGTGGTCGTGATTGGCGGTGGCACCGTGGCCCTGCGCAAGGCCCGGGCCCTCCTGGACGCCGGCGCCCGGCTGGTCGTGGTCGCCGAGCGCGTCAACGATCTGCTGGCGACCCTCTGCCGGCACAGCGACGCCGAGCTTGTGAAAGCCCCGTATTCCAAGAGCTATCTCGCCGGCGCGTTGATGGCGGTCGCGGCGACCAACAACCATCAGCTCAACAGGCAGATCTATCAGGATTGCCAGGAGCTGGAGGTTTTGTGCAACGTCGTTGACGTGCCGGAGCTGTGCGATTTCTTCGTGCCGGCTGTGGTCAAGCGAGGCGACCTCCAGATCGCCGTCGGCACCGAGGGGCAATGCCCGGCCTACGCCGGCCACGTCAGGCGGAAGCTGGAAGAGATTTTCACCGCCAAGCACGGCCAATTCCTCGCTGAGCTGGAGGCGTTTCGCAAGCGGATCATTCGGGAGGTCGCCGATCCCGCAGATCGAAAGAGCTTGTTGGGACAGTTGGTGGACGATAAGTCATTCGAGTACTTCGCCGAAAACGGTCCCGCCAAATGGCGTACGTTTGCCGAAGACCTTGTCACCAGCCTGTCGGCCGCACGGCAATAGAGAGCACCGAAGATTTTGTCATTCCTGCGAAGGCGGCGGGTTGCTCTGCGTGTCTTTTTCTGGATTTTGTGTATTGAAAAAATCTGAAATCGAGAAGTCCTCAAGCTCGACGACGTGTCCGCTCCGGGCGGCGGCCCAGGGTTCGAGGTAAATCAGGATTGAAGCAAAAGCAGCCCCCTCGGGCAGCCCCGGCCACGGGGTATGCACGCCTCCGATAGCCACCGGGATGGGATTGTCCCCAAGCTGCATGCGCAGACCCGCGCGATAACGCGGCTCTTCGTAAGGACTGAACCGCACCGGCGCCGTCGGGACAACCACCTCGGACAAACGCCGCAGCAGGTCCTCGACGTCTCGCAACTCCAGCCCTTCACGTCGTATCCACAGAAAAAGCGTGTCGCTTAGCTTACCTCCCTGGTGCATCTGCGCCTTCATCTCCTTGCCGGTGGCCTTTTTCTGCATAAGCTCATACGACGTGCACAGCCGGCCATCCTCGTCTTGCAACAGCCACGCCCGCGACGCAGTGATGTACGATCCCTCTGATTCGCTCGTGAGGCCCGGCGGCTTGAGGAAAGAGAAAGCTTGCTCCTTGCCTTGAAACATGCGTCCGGCTGCCAGGGAAAGGTCCACCTGGGACAGGTCGATTTGCCAGGGCTGGTAGTCCGGCAGCGCCGCGCGAATCGCGTTTGCCGCCGCACCAACGGGATGATTCGGATCGCGGGCCTTCTCGGAAGGGCCGTATATCCGGCTCAGCGCCGCGCGCAACATACGACCAAGAAGTTTCATGATTGTTTGGATTTTAGTCTCTTTTTCTTTAGCATCAGTCACCGTTTTTCGT
>JARRQQ010000269.1:3217-10616 GCA_037381725.1 Sedimentisphaerales bacterium | reverse complement strand
CAGCTCTCGCTTAACTCCGTCGCCGTTCTGGACTTGCATCAGCACCTCCCTGACACCGAGTTGCGACCACCCCCTGCTCATGTCCGCCTTCCAATTGGAGAAAGCTCTGGCTCGGGCGCAGGCTTCGGCTGTCAGGTAACGCCATTTTGCGGTGGCGGGGTTGTAGAACCTCCGCGTATAGTCGGCCACCATCCTGTGGGTGTTGAAGCGCGGCCCGACCCAGCGGATCGAGTTCTTCACGCGGCGTATCCACGCACGCGGCAGATTGTCCTGAGAGCGCGTGTAGAACAGCGGAATGACCTCATTTTCGAGCATATCGTAGATAGCCTGCGACTCGACGAGGTCCTGGTAATCGGCGTCCTCGTAGGCTTCTCCGCCCCCGATGACCCAGCCTCCGTCGGGCGTGTAGCCTTCGCACCACCAGCCGTCCGCCGTGCTCATGTTTAGCACGCCGTTGGCCGCGGCCTTCATGCCGCTCGTGCCGCTCGCTTCCATCGGCCTTCGCGGATTGTTCAGCCAGACGTCGACGCCCCGGACCAGGACCCTCGCGATATCGATGTTGTAATCCTCCAGGAACACGATCCTGCGCCTAACGTTGGCCTTCGCCGCGTATTGAACGATTTGCCGGATGATATCCTTGCCCTCGGTGTCTTTCGGATGCGCCTTGCCCGAGAAGATGAATTGGACGGGTTTTTCCTGGTCGAGAAGCAGCTTCGTGAGACGCTCGGGGTTCTTGAGCAGCAGATTGCCTCGCTTGTACCTGGCGAATCTTCGGGCAAAGCCGATCGTCAATGCCTCCGGATCGAGCACCTCTTCGGCGTGGTTGAGCTCGGTGTGGTAGGTGCCCCGACGCTGCATTTGTGCCTTCAGACGATTCCGAGTGAAGACGACCAACTGTTCCTTGCATCGCTGGTGTATCCGCCAGACTTCCTCGTCGGGGATTTGCTTGACGGCCTCCCAGAGCTTCTTATCCATGGCCTCGTCCGCCCAGTTGGGCCCGAGGTATCTTTCGTAGAGCGAGTCGATCTCGTCTGAGACCCAATTCTTGATATGAATGCCGTTCGTGATCGAGAGGATGGGTATTTCCTCTTGCGGCACGCCGGGCCAAAGGCTGCCCCAGATGCCCCGGGAAACCTCCCCGTGGAGCTTGCTGACGCCGTTCGAGTAACCACTCAGCCGCAACGCGAGCACCGGCATTTTGAAAGGCTCGCTGTCGTCGTCCGGCAGCATCCGGCCGAGCGCCAGGAAACGCTTGCGCTCCAGGGCCATGAAAGCCGCGTGTCCCTCGTTCATGTGGCAGACGGTCGGCGCAATGCCCATGGCCGAAAGCGCTTTCAAACCGCCGATCCCGAGCATGATTTCCTGACGGATTCGCAGTTCGCGGTCACCGCCGTAGAGACTGCTGGTAATCATGCGGTCGATGGGCTGATTCGCCTGGACGTTTGTGTCCAGCAGGTACAGGTTGACTCTGCCGATTCGCACGCACCAAATCTGGGCGACGACGCAGCGGCCCGGATATTCGACGCTGATCGTCAGCGGCCGACCGCTCTCCTTGCGAACAAGCTCGATCGGCATGTTGTAATAATCGTTTTCAACGTAGATTTCCTGCTGCCAACCGTCAATATTCAGGTATTGGCGGAAGTAACCTTTCTGATACAGAAGGCCGACTCCGGCCAGCGGAATGCCGAGGTCGGAAGCGCTCTTGAGGTGATCGCCGGCCAGGATTCCCAGTCCACCGGCATAGATGGGCAGACATTCGTGGACGCCGAATTCGGCGCAGAAATAGGCGATTGTGGGTTGCTCACTCTTCGCGCACACGGCTTCGTACCAGGTGGGCCGTTCGAGGTAGGCTCTGAGCTTCTCTGCCGCACGCTGCAACTGTCCGCGAAAACCCTGGTTTTCGGCCAGCGCATCGAGTTTCGTCTGGGAAACGCTGCCGAGAAGCCGGACGGGATTGTGGCCGCAAGAGAGCCAAAGATTGCTGTCAATACGCTTGAAGAGCTCGACGAACTCCGGATTCCACGTCCAGAACATGTTCTTGCTGATGAATTCCAAATCCTTCAGAGGCTCGGGCAGCGCCGGCAAAACGGTGAAGCTCCTCACTGTAGGCATTCCAGCATCTCCATTATGTCAACGTCTCAACGTCCGGTACGAACAGTCAAAGTTGTAAAGAGGCTTCCTACCGCCCCTTATGGTGTTGTCATCGGCCATTCCATTGGGCCTCTTAACCCCAAAAGACAAGCGGAAAACAACTTTGAGGATTGGTACGTCCCATATTCACCCGTGTTCAACAGGCCAACAAAAAAAGGCCTGCACAAACAGGCCTTTTATATTGGTTGCGTGCCCTCCTCCGCGAATGCCGTAAGAAAGCGTTCGATAAGAACCCATTACTTCCAAGTGGGCAACCGTTGCTCCTGTCCGAAAGTCCCATCAAAGTGGGCGTTTCCGATCCAGCAAGACCTGATTTCCCTGAGTACGGGTATCGGTTCTTTCAAACACCTACTTTCTATACGAGCATCGCAGGGGTTAGCCCGCAACAATACTTTATACCAAATCCAAATACGCAAGTCAATACAATACTGACAAATTGCACCGGTTGTTCAAAAGGCCCGGGGCGACCTCATCCATCGTTCCTTTCGTTTCTTTTCGGCTGTCCGGCCCGTTTTTCTGCAGCCAAAACCTGGCACGACAATTGCTACACCTACATGCTCTTCAGACGGTTCGTAATTGCGCCGCCACGCCGTCCGACAGGCTGCGCACGATAGCCGCTTCGAGGCCGTCCACTGTCTCGTGCGTAAGCGTTCCGTCCTCGTCTCTGAATCGAAGCGACAAGGTGACACTCTTCTTGCCCGCGCCGATAGCCTCTCCCCGATAGATGTCCACAAATTCGATGTGCTCAAGCTCAGGACACGATGCGCGTTCGATCGAACCGACAATGTCGGCCCAACGGACTCGTTCATCCACGATGAGAGAAAGGTCGCGCTGAATCGATGGAAATCTCGGAATCGGCTTGACTTTCGCAACGCCTTTGGAAAGCGCCATGAGCTGTTCAAAATCTAACTCGGCGGCACACGGTGACACGTCTTTGAAGTCGAAATTCTTTCCGACTCCCTTCGACACAATCCCCGCGCTGCCCAGTATCTCACCGTTGACACGGATCGTCGCGCCGACCTGCGCCCAAGTCAGATCGACGGGATCGAACGTGACCTCTGAGTTCTTGTGGATGTTTCGTATCAGCCCTTCGACCGCTCCTCGCAACTCTCGGAAATCGCCGTCGCATACCAGCGCTAGCTTGGCCGTCTCAAACGGTAGCCCGTCCGTCTGCCCCGGTTTCGGTGCGAAAATATCGGCAAGCTCGAATATCTTGCATGGCACGTTCTTGGCGTTCTGATTCGTCTTGAGCACATCGAGCAGCGACCCAATAAGAGTCCGGCGAAGCAGATTCGCACTCTTTCTCGATTCATCCTTCACGGCCAGGTGCTCATGAGCGCCGGGAGCGACGAAAAGCTCGGCCACTGAATTCTCAATGAAACTCACGCTGATGGTTTCATAGAAGCCGCACCCGTTAAGGTAGGTTCCGATCTCTTGAGCAAGCTTCTGGCGAGGATCGACCGGCACGACTTCGATCTTGATCTTTCGCTCGGTGGGCACGGCACCGTATCCGTGTACTCGTGCCACCTCTTCGATCAGGTCCACCTCCCGATAGACGTCGCTTCGGCACGAAGGGACCGTACAAATGATGTTGTCACCTTCCACTCTCGGCTCAAAACTCAAGGCAGCCAGAATCTCGACGACCCTATCGCGAGGAATTTCAATACCCAGCAATTTCGTCAAACGCGAGAGCCGCAACGCCCCTTGCTTCGTTCCCGGCCTCTTCGGGTAGATGTCCACTACGCCCCTGGCAATCTTTCCGCCCGCCACTTGAACGATCAACTGCGCGGTGCGCTGCGAGGCCCAATCGACCTTCTCGATATCAACGATCCGCTCGAAGCGGTACGACGCCTCGGAGGGCAGAGCCAGCTTGCGAGAGGTGGTGCGGACGCTGACGGGATCGAAAAACGCGTCCTCCAACAAAATGGAGGTCGTCGCGTCACTGACTTCCGTTTCCAATCCGCCCATGACGCCGGCGATGGCCACGGGACCTGCGGCGTCGGCGATGATCAGCATGTCCGGATTCAGATCGCACTGTGTGCCGTCGATGCTGACAAGACGTTCGCCCGCTACGGCTTTCCGAACAATGATTCTGCCTTGGGCGATCTTCACATAATCGAACGCATGGGGCGGCTGGCCCGTCTCCATCATGGCGTAATTCGTCGCATCCACCACGTTGTTGACGCTTCGCAACCCTATCGCCTCCAGCCGATCCCTGAGCCACTCCGGCGAGGGGGCCACTTCGACGCCCTCGATAACGCGGGCCGTATACCGGCCGCACAGGTCCGGCTCGTGAATCTCCACATTCGCCAATTCCGTAACGTCCTTATCGGACTCGTCCATCTCGACGGACGCCACTCGCAATTCTTTTCCCGTAGCTGCAGCCAGCTCTCGCGCAATACCGATGTACCCCAGGCAATCGCCGCGATTACTCGTGACTTCGACGTCGATGACCACCTCATCACCCGAACGCTCTATGCCCTCACAAGGAAAGCCCACGTCGCTCAGTATTTCCGCAATCCGCTCCGCAGGATCGTTTACCTCGACGTAGTCGCTTAGCCAGCTCAATAAGATTTTCATAACAAACGTACCGTTGTAAGAGATTTACGATTTTCGATTTACGGTTTTCGATTCTGACTCCGTTGATCGACAACTAAGATTAACCGGCACTGCGGTCATTGTCAACAATTACGCCCCGAGGGCTGCTACGCAGACCGCCGCGCCATTCGGCCGCCGCGCCGGACCTTTCTTGGCCGCCGGTTACCCCGACCGGTCCGTCGTCTTCATCCGCCCGTCATTTCGACCGAGCGCAACGAGCGGAGAAACCTGGTCTGCAACGGAAAAGCCTCCACATTTATGAACCAGATTCCTCGACTGCGCTCGGAATGACAAAGCGTGGTACGCTTCCGAAACAGACAGTTATCTCTCACGAGAGGATCGGCCCTGGTTCCCTGTGAGCACCCACCGTGAGGCAGTCCAGGGACCCCCCAAAGAGACTAGCGTGAAGATTGTCCATCGACCGTTTTGCGTTTACCGCTTAAGGGCTGCCAGCAGATAGGGGAAATGGCACGATACGACGGCCTTGGCGTGGGCCAAGTTCTTTCAGATCCTGCTAGTAGCCCGCGTAAGGTGGGCAAAATGTCGTTCTTTGCCCACGCGGATTCTGATCATGGCTTGGTTCTTGCCGTCAGGAAATCAACAGCGGCCTTGATGTTCTCTGCGGCGGAGATGAGAAACAGCTCGTTACCTTCAGTGATGACCTGTTTTCCCCGGGGGATTGAGAACGTCTCCGTTTGCTGATTGTAGACGGCCACGAAGACGCACTCGGACGGGAAATGGCGACTCTCGACAATATCCTGGACACTCTTGCCGGCCACCTTGGCATCGTCGGGGACCTTGACCATGAAGATATCGGCTTTGCCGCCGCCGATCGTGGTGATCCTTCGCACCTGTGGGTTTTCGCTGTCTATCATGATCTGATTGACCATCAAGTCGGTCACGCGAACGATGGCATTCGCGCCCGCGATGACGTAGGCGTTCTTGTAAGCGGGGTCTCGCATCCGCACGATGACCCGCGGCACGTTGAAACTCTTGGCTAAAATGGCACACGCGAGATTATCGGCATCGGCGCCCGTGGCGGCTACGACGACGTCCGCCTTTCTGACTCCCGCCTCGCTCAACGCCTCGATGCTCGTGGCGCTTCCGTTAATCGCGACCACGCCTGTCTCGGCGTACAGTTTGTCGCATATGTCCTTTTGCTGCTCGACCAGCACGACGTCGTGCTTGTTATCCGACAAGCTGTGCACAAGCCCCCCGCCGACCATTCCGCCACCAGCGACTATCACGTACATGGCTTGTTACCTCCAACTGCTATTGATTCACTTACTTCCAGGCCTTTCTCGAAAACAAGAGCAAGACCGGCAATATCTCCAGCCTTCCAGCTAACATACCAAAGATATATGTCACTTTTACAACGGGATGAATGTTTCTCATGTTCTCGGCGGAAATGTAGCACGGCCCGATGTTTCCTACGGCGGAAAACATCCCGGAGAACGATTCCCACGGGCTCAAATCGGAAAATAGCGCTGTAATGCCTCCCCCGAGCAAGAGCAACGCCATCCAGGTGAAGAAGATCGCGGCCACGCGACGCACTTCATCTTCCGGGACGATTCTCTTGTCGATAATCAGATCCGCCGAGGCCCTGGCTGAGGTTCTCAGCTTAAACGTCTCCCTGAACATCAGGCGGTTGAGTATGGCAATGCGCAAGACTTTGAGACCCCCGCTCGTCGAGCCGACGCAGCCGCCGATGACCATCATGGCCAGGAACAATTGCTTGGACAACGCGCCGAAGAACTCCGAATTGATGTCTTTTGTACCGAACCCGGTCGTTGTGAGGATAGACGTCACCTGGAACAGGCAGTTGCGAAATGAGCTTTCCACCTGGTCAGGCGCGAGCGCCGGCCCGCGCCCAAGAAGGGCGCTGAAAGCGCCGGTCCCGTGAAGCCGGTCGATGAAGACGATGAGTGTAAAGCCAACGATCAGTCGCCACCAATAACGAACCTCGAGGTTGTCCCAAAGGGCCTTGAGGTCCTTCGTCAGGACGCGGTAGTGGACCAGAAAGCTGATCCCGCCCAGCAGCATAAAAAACGTCAGTGTATATTCGATCAGACGATAGTTAGGATGGCCTGCCGCGCGGTAGAACTCGATACTGCGGTCATGAGGAGAGAAGCCGCCGGTCGAGAGCGTCGTCAAGGCGTGGCAGACGGCATCGAAAAGGGTCATCTTTTCGAGCACGAGGACCGCGGCCGCCAGTACCGTCAGGCCCGCATAGATGGCCCAGATGATCCTAAGTGTGTTGTACAGTCCCGGCGCGGGCCTGACCGAGGAGATCTTGTGGCTTTCAGCCCCGAACATGTGGTGCGCCCCGCCGGCCCGGAAGCTGACTATGAGAAAGAAGGAGAGTATCCCTATGCCGCCCATCCACTGGGTCAGCGCCCGCCAGAAGAGGATGCTCCTGGGCATCGTATCCAATCCGGAAAAAACGGTGATCCCGGTGGTCGTAAATCCGCTCATGGCCTCGAAATAGGCATCCAGACCGTTCGCGCCGATAATGACCGCAAAGGGTATGGCTCCTACCGCCGAGACCAGGAGCCATCCGACCGCGCAGAAGAGCATCGAGCCGGCGGTATCCAGTGTGTCGTGTCTGAGAAGGATTCGCAGCAGCAGGCCGACGAACAGGCAGATTATC